>NZ_JBJMQP010000147.1:0-128164 GCF_045802625.1 Hyalangium sp.
CTGGGTGTCCATGTCCCACTCCACCAGGCCCGAGTCATCGCTGAAGTCCGTCTCGCCCGCCGGGTGCACCACCGTCACCGGCACGGTGGGCAGGCCGAACTTCGCCTCGAAGATGCGCAGGTCGCTGATGACGTCATCGGTGCGGCCCTCGCCGAAGATGCCGATCTTCTGGCCCTGGCCCACGTGCTGCGCGGGCTGCTCGTAGACGGACCACATGTCCTGCGGCGTGGTGGTGCCAGTGCATACGCCGCCCACGCAGGTGTCCTGGCTGGGCGTGCGCGCGGGCAGGGAGAAGCGCTGCAACGTGTTGAGGCCAACGATGTTGCGGATGCCCAGCGCCAGCGGCACCACGGGCGCCGAGGTGTTGGCGATGAACTGGCTCTGAGCGAGGGCGAACCGGTGGGTCGCCGTGCCGAGCAGGGCGTCCACATGCGCCACGTCACCGTGCACGGCGAGCTGATCGCGCGCCGTGGAGACCTGATCGACGACGAGCCCGCCGCCGGTGAGCCAGGACCTCACCTGATCGAGCTGGGAGCTGGGCACGCCAAAGCGCGTCGCGAAGGCGCTGGGAGTCAGGAAGTGGCCGAACGAGGCGCTCGAAGGGTTATGCACGGCGTCCAGCATCGCCTTCTCGCCGGCGGGATCCGGGCGCTGCAGCGTCACCACGAAGCGCACCGGCGCGGAGGGGCTCGCAGTTCCCAGGTCCGTGGCGTTCACCAGGCCGGGCAGCACGTTCTGCGTCACGGTCAACACATTCAGGCCGAGCAGCTCCTGCCGGGACGGTTCAGTGCCAGCGGACGGGGGACCGGCATCCATGGAGGGATTGCCACAGGCTGCGGAGAGCATCATCAACAGCGAAGCAGGGACAGAAGCGCGGATCTTCATAAGGCTCCGGGGGATGGCGCTGCGCCTCCGAACAGCGGGAAGTGCGGCCGGTTGGCCCTTATTGGCGCGGTCCCCTGGCTCTGGATCCTGCTCTTCACTGCCAGGCTGGTTTTTCCGGTCAGGCTTTTTTTACCTGCGGCGATCCAACGCGGCGCCATTCGCTCAACAAGGGTGGAAAGACGTTCCACCTCTGTCGAGCAAGGCGCGACCCCATGTCCCACCGTTCAGAACATCCGCTTCATGGGCTCTTCAGGCCCCGTCTCTCCCTCCTGTCCGCCGTGGCGCTCCTGGGGTTGGCCCCGGCCGCCCTGGCAGCCACCCCTGTCTCGGGCAGCGTGGATACGGCCCACCCCTCGGCGAGCTTCAGCGCGGGGCCCTTCCTGGTGCCGAACCCCTCCGGCACGGCGGGAGCGGTGACCTGCAACGCCTTGCTGCCCTGCGACAACTACACGCTGAACCTCTCGGTGCCCGCCGGGTATGACACGGATCATACGGTGGCCATCCAGGTGGGCTGGGCGAACAGCACCGCCGACTTCGATGTCTATGTCCTCAACGCCGCGGGGGCCGTCGTCGCCACGGCCGCCTCCAACGGCAACCCAGAGACGGCTGTCCTCCCCGCCGTCTCGGGCACGTACACCGTCCGAGTCGTCCCCTTCGCGCCGCTGGGCCAGAGCATCACCGGCAAGGTGAGCATTCAGTCAGTGCCTCTGCCGCCGCCGCCCTCCACCGAGCCGGCCCCGGTCTACCGCGCCTATGTCGCGCCGGCGGAGCTGCCCCGAGCCAACGAGGCGGGCGAGCCCTCCATCGGCGTCAACTGGAAGAGCGGCGCGGTGCTCTACCAGTCGAACCTCACCATGTACCGCGTGCGCTTCGATGACACGGTGTCGCCGGCCACGGCCACCTGGGCCGACAAGAGCCCCGCCAACGCCGTCATCTCTCTGGATCCGATCCTCTTCACCGACTCGACCACCGGGCGCACCTTCTCGTCTCAGCTCGCGGGCAAGGCGAGCCTCATGTCCTATACCGATGACGACGGGGAGAACTGGACGCCCAGCATGGGCTCCGGCATCAACTCGGGCGTGGATCACCAGACGGTGGGCGGTGGCCCGTTCGGCAGCGGGCTGGGCGGCCTGGGGCTGTATCCGCGCGCTGTGTACTACTGCTCGCAGGACATCGCGGACGCCAGCTGCGCGGTCAGCCGCGATGGCGGACTGACCTTCGGCGTGGCCGTGCCCATGTACTCGCTGCTCACGTGCGGCGGCCTGCACGGGCACATCAAGGTCGCTCCGGACGGCACCGCCTACGTGCCCAACAAGGGCTGCAACGGTAATCAGGCCGTGGCGGTGACCACGGACAACGGGCTGACCTGGTCCGTGCGTCCCGTGCCCACCAGCCAGTCGGCGGACAGTGATCCGTCCGTGGGCATCGGCTCGGATGGCACGGTGTACTTCGGCTACCAGAACGCGGATGGGCACCCGCACGTGGCGGTGTCCCACGACAAGGGCCTGACCTGGAAGGATGACCAGGACGTGGGCGCGGCGCTGGGCATCAAGAACGTGGTGTTCCCGGCGGTGGTGGCGGGCGATGGGGACCGGGCGGCGTTCGCCTTCCTCGGGACGACCACGGGCGGCAACTATCAGGACGCGACGAACTTCCAGGGCGTGTGGCACCTCTACATCGCCCACACGTATGACGGCGGGAAGAGCTGGGTGACCGCGGATGCCACGCCGGAGGATCCGGTGCAGCGCGGCTCCATCTGCACGGGCGGCACCACGTGCGGCAATGATCGCAACCTGCTGGACTTCATGGACGTGACGGTGGACCGCGAGGGCCGCGTGCTGGTGGGCTACGCCGACGGCTGCACGGGGGCGTGCGTGCAGAGCGCTCCCAACTCGTTCAGCGCGTACGCGAGCATCGCCCGGCAGTCGAGCGGCCAGCCGCTGTTCCGCACGCCCCG
The DNA here is from genome assembly GCF_045802625.1 of Hyalangium sp. NCBI lineage: Bacteria > Pseudomonadati > Myxococcota > Myxococcia > Myxococcales > Archangiaceae > Hyalangium > Hyalangium sp. The sequence continues at coordinate 2,843 of NZ_JBJMQP010000147.1, forward strand.
GCCGGTGCCCTGACGGTTCGTGTCCTCTCCCTCCAGGAGCCTTGCACCCATGACGGAGTCCTCATCCTGGCATCGAACGTTGCGGCGCGCGGCCTTGCTCGTGGCGTGCGTGACGGGGTGCGCGGCTCCGTCCGCTCGGAGCGCCGCGGAGTCACCCGCGGCTGCTTCCAAGTCCTCGGCCCCGGGCACACTGCCCGGGTGTGCGGGAGCCAGCACGCGCATCGAGCGGCCGGCGGACTTCCCGGCCCGCTTCCCGCTGCCTCCCGGAGCGGTGATTGCCTCCGAGGAGCGGCGCAGCGGCGGACGGATCATCCTCCACACGTTCGTCCCCTCGGGGATTCGAGACGTGGCGGTCTTCTTCGACAAGGCCTTGCCCGAGGCGGGCTACCGGCAGAGTGGAGGCGAGTCGGAGTCAGATGAGGCGGAGGCCAACTTCGAGGACTCCAGCCTCAAGGGCCGTTGGCGGGCGCGCAGCATCGACCAGTGCCCTGGAGCCGTCTCGCTGGACGTGCTCGTGGGCACGGCGGGCGGGTAGCGGAAGAGCCAGCGCGACGTCAGGACGAGCTTCGGGAGAACCCGCGCTTGCCCAGCTCGATGCGGGCGATGAGGCCCTTGTGCACCTCGTCCGGACCATCGGCCAGGCGCAGGCTGCGCGCCTGAGCGAAGAACGTGGCGAGCGGCGTGTCGCTGGAGACTCCCGCACCTCCGTGGATCTGGATCGCGTCGTCCACCACCTTCTGGAGCATGTTGGGCGCGACCACTTTGATGGCGGAGATCTCCGTCATCGCCCCGAGCGCTCCCACCTCGTCGAGCTTCCACGCCGCATACAGCGTGAGCAGCCGCGCCTGATCAATGGCGATGCGGGCCTCGGCGACGCGCTCGCGGTTGCCGCCCAGGTTGAGCAGCGCCTTCCCGAACGCCTGACGCTGCATGCCACGGTCGATCATCAGCTCCAGCGCCCGCTCGGCCGCGCCGATGCAGCGCATGCAGTGGTGGATGCGCCCGGGACCGAGCCGCCCCTGTGCAATCTCGAACCCCATCCCAGGCCCGGCGATGAGGTTCGAGCGCGGCACCCGCACCTGCTGGAAGTGCACCTCGCCGTGCCCGTGCGGCGCGTCGTGGTCGCCGTACAGCGACAACATGCGGCGGATCTCCACGCCCGGCGCATCCAGCGGCACCAGGACCATCGAGTGCTGACTGTGGCGGCCCGCGTTGGCGTCCGGCGTGCGAGCCATGAAGATGGCCACCCGGGCCCGTGGATCTCCCAGGCCGCTGGTCCACCACTTCTTCCCGTTCAGCACCACCTCGTCGCCCTCGACCACGGCCGTGGCCTGCATGTTCGTCGCGTCCGACGAGGCCACATCCGGCTCGGTCATGCAGAAGACCGAGCGGATCTCCCCCGCCAGCAGCGGCGTGAGCCAGCGCTGCTTCTGCTCCTCGGAGCCGTACCTCCAGAGCACCTCCATGTTGCCGGTGTCGGGGGCGTTGCAGTTGAAGACCTCGGGCGCCATGAAGCTGCGCCCCATCTCCTCGGCCAGCGGCGCGTACTCCAGCGTCGACAGCCCCGCGCCCAGCTTCGGATCCGGCAGGAACAGGTTCCAGAGTCCCTCGGCCCGAGCGCGCTGCTTCAGCTCCTCCATGAGCGGGTGGATCCTCCACTGCCGCCAGTTCCCCCCAGGGTTGGTGGCCCGCACCTCCTCCCAGTACCGGGCCTCCACCGGAATGATGTGCTCGCTCATGAAGCGCCGCACCCGCTCGAGGTAGTCCTTCGTCCTGGCGCTCGGCTCGAAATCCATCACGGCTCCTTGTGCTCTTCGTTGTTAATGGCGCCGCCGCTCCAGCTCCCGCTGGAGCGATTCCTCCAGCCCGCGGAGGACCTCTTCGGCGTCGATGGACTCCTCGTGGGAGTCCCAATTCACCAGCGGATCCGCAATGGACATGCGCTGGGTGAGCGAGCGCAGCCGGTTCAGCGCGCGCTCCATGGGAGCCAGCAGGGCGGCGTTGCCGGGCTCCGAGCGCTGTCGCAGCAGGCTCACGCCCACCTCCAGCGACTGCAAGGGCGTGTTGGCGGCGTCGCGCATCGCCAGCAGCAGCCGCGCCACCCGCTCCAGCGACTCGGTCTCGGCGCGGGCCTTCTGCAGCCGCTGCTCGATGCGCTGGGTCCGCAGGCGGAAGGCCAGCAGCCCGCACGCCGTGCCTCCCCAGACGAGGGTGATCCACGGCTCCCACGGCATCTGCAGCCGGGTGTTCAGCCCCAGGCCGTACCAGAGGAGCACCGCCTCCAGCGCGAAGGCACTGACGAGGCCCACGCCCAGCGCCGGCCCCATGGGCGCCAGCAGGCCGATGCCCAGCATCAACAGCCGGTGGCCCGTCAGCGGCTGCCACACCCGGCCCGACGCGGCCATGGCCACCTCCGCCACGGCGAAGATGACCAGGTGGGGCAGCGCCACGGCGGTGAAGACGCCCTCGCTCAGCCGGGGGCTCGAGGTGCTCCGCCGGGCAAAGAGCAGCGCCAGCAGGCCCACCGACTCCAGCACGTGCAGCGCCCGGAGCGCGGGCAGCACGAGGTAGCCGGGGTGCACCTGCCAGTCGATGAAGATGTAGGCCACCTCTCCCAGCAATGTCAGGAAGGTGGCGAAGAAGGCCCCCCACCATGCGCGCGCACGCTGCTCGTCCGTCACCCCGAGCGGTGCGGGCTCAGGACTCGCGCGAGCCATCGGTCTCCCTCACGAGCGCCATCAGCACCTTCGCGTCCACGGGCTTGGAGAGCACCTGGGTGTGGCCCAGCTCATGCGCCTGGCGCACCAGCGGGTGGTAGCGGGCGTGGCCCGTGAGGAAGACGATGCGCCCGCTGAAGCCGTTCTCCCGCAGCCACCGGTAGGCGTCCAGCCCGCTGGGCACGCGCGAGCCCAGGTTCACATCCAGCAGGGCCAGCCCGCAACCGAGCACTTGCTCCTTCTGGCGCACCATCGCGTCGAACGAGCCCGCGCTCACGCAAGCTTGCGCCCCCGAGCCCACCAGCAAGTCGCACAGCAGGCTCCTCAGGTCGTCGTCGTCCTCGAGCACGAGCACCCGTTGCACACCGCCCCCATTGAGAGCTTGCCAGGCACAGGGTCCACCTCCAGAGCCCCGGGCCGCAAGGAGAGGCGCCTTCCGCCTCCCTCTTTCGTACGGATTTCCCTTCGGGCCAGGGTTCTATCCTACATTGTTGTACATGCAAGAGGTTTGGTGCCTGGACACTTGGGGAAATTTTCGCCGCTGATCGCGAGCAACTTCCACCGGACTGGTGCGACAATGGATTCGAGGATCAACCGCCCATGCCTTCAGAGGTGGGCCGAACCACATTGAGGAGTAGTGTCATGCGCGTCAACGGCTCAGGGGGCCCATTCCGCCCCAAGCAGGCAGAGACAACGGAGACATCCAAGCCTGCAACCACCAAGGAGTTTCCGCAGTTCGTCCCCTCGCGGAATCCCGAGACGCGGCAGTCCTCAGTGACGGGTGATGGTTTCGAGTCCGCTTCGCGAGCCGGTGGTGCCGGTGGCGCGGGCCGGGCTTCGGGCTCGGGCGCCGCTCGGCCCCTGCCCGCCGAGGTGCGGACCCCCAGCGCGGACTACTTCCGCCAGCGCGCCGATGACTTCTCGCGCCGCAACCCGGGCGCTGCGCTGCCGGAGCTGTACCAGGGCCAGGGCCAGCGCGCGCTGGAGAAGCTCTCCGGCCTGGGCGCCAAGGAGCTGCAGCCGGCGGGGCTGGCCTGGCGCGACCGCGCCGTGAAGGGCCTGCAGGACGCCGTGGAGCTGAAGCGCGCGGCGGATCCGGCGGCCTTCGCGCAGCTGGAGAAGGATCCCGAGGCCTTCAAGAAGTTCGCCACGGATGCGCTCACCGGGGCGTGCGTGCACGCGGGCCTGCTGAACCTGCCGGCGCAGGATCAGGTGAAGCTGGCCACCACCCCGGAGCTGCGCGAGCTGCTGGGTAAGGACGGCGTGAAGCAGATCGCCGACACCATTGGCCGGCTGAAGCCGGAGGACGTGGCGCGGGGCGGCAAGGCGGTAGAGCAGCTGGGGCAGGCGGTGGCCGAGTTCCGCAAGAGCCTCAAGCTGCCGCGGCTGGAGCTGCCGCGGCTGCCGCTGCCGAGCGCCCGCCTCTCCTGAGCGGTGGCGTGAGGCGGTCTCGCATCCGCGGCTGGCTGTCAGAAGCCGGAGGTGGGCCCGCACGCGGACGTCGCGGGCCCATACGGCCTGGGGATGGACCTCCGGGGCCGGGTGTTCGGCCGGCTGTCCTGAGGCGCCTCGGGCGGGAGGCTCACGCCGGGCGCTTCACCTCACGCCTCACACCTGCGCGCCGGGCTGCTCCCAGCTCCGCATGCGCAGCGAGTTCTCGATGAAGGCCAGGTGCCGCTGCTCGTCGCGGAAGTTGCGCTCGATGATGGTGCGCACCTCCTCCGTCCAGCTCTCCTTCAGCGCCTGCTCGTACGTGCGGTTGGTGAGCTTCTCGTTGCCCTGCATGGCCTTGAGCGCCGCCTCGTTGCCCATCATCGACGTGATGGCGGTGAAGCCCTTGAGCAGGAACCCCTTCACGTCCGGCTTCTGACGAGGCGTGCCGCCCAGGCCCAGCACCACGCGCGACAGATCCTGGATGTGGCGCAGGTGATCATTCTGGAACTCCCGCAGGCTCATGCGCAGGGCTTCGACTTCGATGCGGTTGATCGCCGCCTCGTAGGCCCCCACCGCGTCGTGATCGAGCGCGATGAGATCATTGAGGCGTTCCACCATCCGCTGCTGGTCCATGACCGCCATTCGGTTCTGCTCCTGGTACTCGCGGGAGATTCCGCGGCCCGAGAAGCTGAGTCGGAGGGCGGCCAGCCTCCAGTGTGCCTGAGGTCCAAGACAGATGACCGCGGGCGGGCAGATGGCCCGTCCGTGGCTGAACAGCCCAGGCGTGAGCGCTCCCCAGCGTCAGGACTACAACTTCACCTCATCCCGGTTCGGGTGGGTGATGTAGCCGGTGCCCGCCTCGACGAGCTTGCCCATCAGCTTGTCGGTGCCGTTGGAGCGGCTGAAGGCCATCTCGTTCTTCGTCACGCCCACCAGCGTCAGCAGCTGGACCTTGCCCGAGGGCAGGGTGAACTCGGCGGGGCGCGAAGGGTCTCTGACGAACACGACGCCGCCCAGCTTCGTCTCTCCGCCCGTGAGCGAGCCCTCCACCGGATAGCGGTGGCCCATGGCGAAGGCGCGCAGGCACACCAGGTTGTAGGCCATCATGTCCAGCAGCCGGAGCACCGGCCACTGCGCCTCCTCGGGCGTGTGGATGACCATCTCGTAGCCGATGCCGCTGGGGACGCCCTCGGCCAGCTCGGCGCCGGGCGCCACGGTGAAGGGGTTGGATAGCCCACTCGTCACGTAGGACCAGTAGGGGAACTGTTCGCTGGGCGGGGCCACGCGCACGCCCAGGGGGCCCCAGTTCGGATCCAGCTCCTCCACCTGCGCCAGATCACTCTCGAGCCAGGCCTGCAAGGCGTCGGTTTGATCCAGCGTGAAGACGTCATCGCTGATGGCTCCGAAGAGCTTGGGGTACTCCACCTCGTCGCGGTCGGCCCAGCAGTCCTCGTACCACTGGACGAAGTCCTCAGCCGTCTCGGGCACTTTCATGGGCACGACTCTAAAGGTCCTATTCAGTTTCACAACTTCGTAAATGAGCTGGTCGCCCGCAAGGTGGGAAACCGTTTACCCACGCTGGGCAGCCCTTCTTCCCAGGGCAGGACACCGAGCGACCCTCCGGGTCCGGTCCGCGCTCCCAAGGGTGACCTTTTGTGGACACCGGGGAGCCGATAGGGGCGCGGTACGGAACATGAAGAGGCCGGGTAGGTACGGGCCCGGCCAGGGTGGGCCCCACGTTCGCCAGGGGGAGGTCCACATGCAGAGGGGATGGAGGGCCGCGGTCGTCGCCGCGGCGCTGGGAGTGGGGGGAGCCGCGAGCGCACACGAGTTCCGGTGTGAGAAGCACGTCGATGGCCAGCCGGTGGCCCACATCGACGAGTACCCGGTGACGGTACGCTTCGACGACAAGCTCATCAACATCCACCCGACGGCGCCCTCCCTGGCCCTCCGGGCGGAGGATCCGGGGCTGACCCGCTCCGGCTGGAGCTTCCAGTACGCCCTGCCCCTGGCGGTGCCGGTGGGCGGCTCGGCGGACTCGAGCTTCCTGCTGCAAATCCACAGCTACGAGGAGTGCCGGGCGCTGGCCGCTCGGGATGGCTCGGACGACGGCGCCTTCGACTCCACCTTCCGGGTCGTGTGGCCGTTGGGCGAGGACCAGTGCGCCGCGCGGCTCGTGTGCGATCGGCCCTACGAGCCGCCCCCGCCCTATGACTGCCATGCGACCAACGACTGCCCCGAGCCCCGGGTGACGCGGGACGAGGGCTTCTTCAAGGTCCACGAGTCCGCGCTCCAGCAGTGTGTGGACCTGTTCCCCATCGAGCTGGGGAGCGTGGGCACGGTGTCCACGCTGGAGCAGGCGCTGGGAGTGCTCTGGGCCAGCCCCACGCTGTATCGCAATGGCGAGCCGCGCACGCCGCTCGACACCGCCCGGCTGATGCTGGCGCGCCAGGTCCTCGTGGCGCACTGCAACGCCTACCTCTTCGGCTCCTTCCCGCTCCCCGCGGATCTCCTGGAGAGCGGGCGGGCCGCCTTGTCCGGCATCCAGTGCCGGGAGCTGGGGGCGCTCCGGGGCGAGCTCCGGGAGATGAACGTCGAGGGCCGCGAGTTCGATCTGCCAGCGGACTTCGAGCCGGGCCAGGCCACGCCGGCCCACGCCCAGAGCATCGCCGAGGACTTCACCCAGCCCAGCGGACAGCGCTGCGCGCCCGGCCAGTGAGCCGCGGACCTTCCACCCACTTCGAGGAGAACACGCCATGAAGAAGCTGCTGCTGTCCGCGCTGAGCCTCACCGCGCTCGCCCTGTCCGCCTGCGGGAGCTCCGAGCCCCCCGCGTCTTCCACCCCCGAGCCGCCCGAGCTCACCACCACGCGCACGCAGGACGATGCGCCCGCGGGCCGGACCTTCGAGCTGCGCCTGCGGGGAACGAACGCCCAGGGCTATGACTCCGTGCTGGTGCCCCTCCGCTCGCTGGAGGTGACCACGCCCACGGGAGCGCCGCTCCAGGCGCGGATGGTGGCGCGCACGGTGGACCTGACCGTGCAGGAGCAAGCGTACCTGGTGGGCCAGTTCTTCGTCCCCGAGGGTGTGAGCTCGGTCCGGGTGAAGCTGACCTTCGATGACTTCGGCGGCTGGGAGCAGGGGAAGAAGGCTGGCGCGCTGGACACGCAGGTGGCGCCGGTGAGCTTCGAGGCGCCGGTGGACTCGCTCTCCCAGCGCGGCCGGGCGGTGCTGCTGCTGGACGTGGGCAAGTCGCTGCTGTCCGAGGGCCAGGAGCAGCGCCTGATGCTGCCCACGCTCAAGGTGAACTACTAGCCCGTCAGCGGCCAGGGCTTGAGGCCCGCGAGGCGCTCGGCCTCCTCCACCGCGGGGGTCAGGTGCGCCCGCTCACGGCGCAGGAAGTCGCGCACCGCCCGGTCCAGTTGCGGATCAAAGATGAGGTGCGCGCTGTGCACCGCCGTGGGCTCGAAGCCGCGAGACACCTTGTGCTCGCCGCCCGCGCCGGGCTCGAACACCTTGCGCCCCGCGCGGATGCACTCCTCCACCGAGTGGTACAGGCACACGTGGAAGTGCAGGAAGGGGTGCTCCTCGAAGCACCCCCAGTAGCGCCCGTAGAGCCGCTCGGCCGTCTTCGCGTTGAACGCGCCGGCGATGATCTTCTTGCCGCGCACCGCCTCCACCATCTCCATGGACTCGGGCATGGTGCGGAAGATGCGGGCGAAGAAGTCCGGGGTGAGCTGCACCTGGCCCCAGGAGTGGCGCTCGCAGGTGGCCGCGTAGAAGCCGTGGGCGCGCCGCGCGTGCTCGGGCCCCAGCTCCTCGCCGGGCACCGTGCGCAGAAGGATTCCCTGCTCCTCGGCGGCGCCGCGCTCGCGCCGGAGCTGATGACGGCGCTTGGAGCTGAAGCGCCCCAGGTAGTCCTCGTAGGTGCGGTAGCCCGGGTTCTTCCAGTGGTATTGCAGCGTCATCCGCCGGGCCATGCCCGACTGCTCCAGGAAGTCCGCCTCGTCCTCGGTGGGGTAGAGGACGTGGATGGAGGAGCAGCCCTCCTCGCGGGCGCTCTCGATGGCGGCCTCCAGGAGCGCGTGGCGCACCTCGCGCACGTCCTCGCCCGCGGCCACCAGGAAGCGCGGCGCGGTGGCCGGAGACAGGGGCGCGCCGATGACGAGCTTGGGGTAGTACTCCACGCCTATGCGCGCGGCGGCCTGCGCCCAGGCGAAGTCGTAAATGTACTCGCCCATGCTGTGGTACTTGCGATAGGCGGGTGAGGCGGCCACGAGCTTCTGCCCACGCCAGAGCGTCAGGTGGTGCGGCCCCCAGCCCGTGTCCTGCTGGGCGCTGCCGCTCTCCTCCATGGCGGCCAGCCACGCGTGCCTCACGAAGGGCGGGGCTGCCGGTCCGGCCAGCGCATCCCACTGCGCGGCGGGGATATCGGTAATGGAGTCGAGCACCTGGACGCGGATGGAGGGGTCGAGCACGGGGACAGTTCTAACGCGGAGTCCAGGCCCGCGCCGAATCTCCGGCCGCCGAGGGAGGGGCCTCACGGGGGGAGGCGGGCGGACGGGGGGCTACTCCCAGGACAACTCGTACTCGCAGTCCAGGATTCCCCGGGGCGTGGCGCGGACCTGGGGGTTTCGGGCGTGGACGGACTCGAGCACCGCCAGCAGGACGCCCTCATTGTAGAGCGGGAGCATGAAGTCGCGTGAGACGGCGACGCGGGCGCCCGTGTCGCCGAGGAGCGTCACCGAGCGCTCGCCGTAGCTCACCGCTGAGCGGTAGCCCGAGGCCAGGTTGCCGATGACGCGCTTGGGCGACTCCCCCGAGAGGATCAGCAGCGTGCGGCCCGCCATGGAGCGGAGGAAGTCACGCGTGGCCTGCATGCCCAACTGGCGCTGGGTGGAGTCGGCGCCGCCGAGCTGGGCGCTCAGCACCCGGGTCGCCGCGAGCGCCACCCGCAGGAAGTCCGACACCGGATAGCTGGAGAAGTCGATGAAGCGCCGCTCGAAGCGCCTGTCGTTGAGCAGCGTGTGGCACCGCTTCAGGGCCAGCTCGCCGCCGAAGCTGATGACGGCGGACAGGATGCCGTTGAAGAACAGGCCACGGGCCGTATCGGCGGGGGTGGCCAGGGCAATGCGGCGCTCGTACTCGGACTCCACCCGGCTCAGGGTGGAGGTCGCGGCCGCGTTCATGTGCGTCATGGCGACACAGGGCTCCTGAGGACAGGGCGGTCATTATCGCACCGAGAGCGAGGCCGAGATCAACTCCGCCCGGGTGCCCTGGGGTCTGATCAGAGAGGTTGCAGCCGGGAGCCAGCCCAGGCAGAACGCTCGCGCCTGGGGTGAGGCCGCGGTGACCCGTCCTGGAGGGCAATCGCCCAGCTGAGAACGAGATTCCAGGTAGACTGAGGCTTTCAGCGAGGCCAGCGGAGCCTCATGGTGGGATCCATGCGGTGGGTGTCTCTCTTGATACTGCTGGAGACGTGGATGTCGGGGTGCGCCAGCGCCCCGCCCCTCGCGTCGGAGATGCAGGATTATGGCTTTGAGGGAAAGTCCCGCTTCGTATGGGTCCGTGGGCCGTGGGAGGCGATCAGGCCTTCCCCGATGTGGATGAGGTGATCGACCAGTTGTGCCCCGCCATCATGGCGCTTCCCCTAGCCACGCTCGGAGATTATGGACAGGAGTACTGTGGGTTGATCTACAGCCTGGGCAACGGAGAGTACTTCGCGAGCAGACCGTCTCCACTAGGTGACACACGACTGGTGGGCCCGGCGAAGCGCAAGAGTTGTTATACCCCCAGCAGCGTGCGGGATACACGGGGTCAGGCATCCCCTGCTCGCCGACTATCACAGCCACCCGTGGACTCCTTCCTCCATGTCTGACAAGGACAGACGTGCCAGCACTCAGCGTTGGTCCATCCGCATCCAGTTCGACTTGAAATGTACCCTCCAGAAACTCGTTCCCTACGCCCATGAGGATCGTCCAGGCGAGGTGTACGAGCGCCGAGGAAAGACGTGGAAGTTGGTAGGCATCATCAAGCCTGCGGACAAGGGCACGGGCTTTGTCACTCCTGTGGAGGGTAACGAATGAGGGCTCGCCAGTGGGCTGGTCGTCGCTGAGGACAATCATGAAGCGTACCTGGGTTTTGCTGTGCTGCCTGACACTGCCCGGCTGTGTACTGCTGCGTCACTACCCACGGCCAGTTCATGCGCCACCCGAAGAGGCGGCCAAGGTGGAGATGCCCCGGTTTGATCCACCTGCGGAAGGACGGCAGGTCATCACGGGGCCTATGCTGAAGGCGATTCAACTCGCCATGGATGACTTCCTGCCCTGGGACATCCAGCCCCACAAGGATGCCTCTCCAAGAGAGGTCTGCCTGTATCAGCGTGAATCCTATGACGCGACGGCAGCACCAGGGCCCGAGGGCATCATGTTCGTGCGCTTTACCGTCAGGGATGGGGTCTGCGACATGAACGGACCACCCATCCTGGACATGGGAGCCACATACGCAGTGGATGTGATGCAGTGGCGTATCCTGTCCGTCCAGCCGTAGTCGGCCGGCAGCCAAGGGTACGGCTGGGCCTTTGTGTTCGGCTCCATGCCCGCAGGGGCTGTCCTGGGGAGCCAGAAATCACGAGGCAATCTTCCTCTTGAGACCTGTGGAGGTCTCAAGGGAGATGATACATGGCTAGACAAGTGAATACATGGAACTACTGGAGGCACAGCCTTCTTGAGGTGCTCGCTGCTCAGTTCGATGGCCATCCTCGGCCTGATTGGGAAGCCGAGATGACTCGTGGTCAGCGGTGCTTGAAAGAAAAGGATTACGTGGCTGCTGCGGGTGCGCTTGAAGCCGCCGCCGCTGCCATGTACGTCCACGACACAGCGGAGATGGCCCAAGTTCATGAGGAGACCGGCCTTCACCCTGAGCAGTTGAAGCCATTGAAGGGTTGGGCCGAGGCGTTGGAGGCACAGAAGGATAATCCGAACCAGGATCCCTCTGTGGTTTCGAGGCTGCTGTCCTGTTCCATGAGCTACCTGTTCCCCTTGCTTCGGTCATATGCACGAAACTCGAATGACTTCACGTGGGTGGATGACTTCAAGCGGCGGCTCGATATATGCGAGAGGCAACAAGCGCTTGGGGTGGCGGTGCCTGCGGAGCCTCGTGCACGCCCGTTGTTGCTCGCTCAAGAAATGGACCGAATCTTTAACGAGATTCGCCAGCATCGCGCGCCTCCCAAGAGTTTGCGTGAGCCTTGAGTGACGGGTCAGGCCGCGCTTCCGATTCCTCTGCTTCAAGCCGTGCTCCTGCGGTGGAGTCGTGCTGGAAAGCCTCAAAATGGGTGGCCCGAAACATGCGAGGCCACTTCAATCCCTGTCACCCAGTAACGAAGCAAGGTGCGAGTCGGTCCCAGTCCAGCGGAACGCGCCTCGTGGTGATATGGGCCTCACGGGCCTGTCCTGAAGGGCAGGTCCTCGGGAGGAGCGAGCGTGGAGCGAGAGGGAATCGTCACGTTGGACAAGCGGCACGTCTGGCATCCGTACACCGCGATGGAGGCCTATATCGCCGAGACGGATCCGCTCGTGGTGGTCCGGGCCGAGGGGCCCTACCTCTACGACGCGGACGGGCGAAGGTATCTGGACGCGAACGGCTCGTGGTGGGTGTCCACGCTGGGGCACCGGCACCCGCGCCTGGTGCGCGCGTTGGTGGAGCAGGCCTCCACGCTGGCGCACACGGCGCTGGCGGGTATCACCCATGAGCCCGCGGCGCGGCTGGCGGCGGAGCTGGTGGCGCTCGCTCCGGGCGCGGAGCAGGCCCGGCTCCCAGCGGAGCACCGGCTGACGCGCGTCTTCTACTCGGACAACGGGAGCACGGCGGTGGAGGTGGCCATCAAGATGGCCGCGCAGTACTGGGCGCAGAACGGACGCCCGGCGCGCACGCGCTTCATCACCCTCTCGGGCGCCTTCCACGGAGAGACGGTGGGGGCCACGAGCGTGGGCGGAGTCCCGCTGTTCCGCGAGGTGTTCGGGCCGCTGCTGTTCGACGTGGTGCACGTGCCCTCGCCCGCGGAGGAGGGCGGCTGGGAGCGGGCCTTCGCGCAGGTGGAGCGGGCGCTGCGAGAGCAGGGGGACTCGGTGGCGGGCGTCATCCTCGAGCCCGTGATTCAGGGCGCCACGGGGATGCAGATCTACTCGCCCGACTTCGTGCGAGCCGTGCGCGAGGCCACTCGGGCGGCGGACACGTTCCTCATCGCGGACGAGGTGTTTACGGGCCTGGGGCGCACGGGGGCGCGCTTCGCGTGCGAGCTGGCGGGCGTGGTGCCGGACCTGCTGTGTCTGGCGAAGGCGCTGAGCGGGGGGCTGTTGCCCTTTGGCACCACGCTGGCGACGGAGCGGGTGTTCTCGGGCTTCCTGGGAGCCAAGAGCCGGGCGCTGTACTACGGGCACTCGTACTGCGGAAACCCGCTGGGCACGGCGGTGGCGCGCGAGGTGCTCGCGGTGTACCGGGACGAGGACGTGCTGGGCCAGGTGGCGCGCAAGGCGCCTCGGGTGAGGGCCGCCTTCGAGCGCATGGCGGAGCGCATCCCAGGCCTGGTGCGGCCTCGGGCCCTCGGCATGGTGGGCGCGGTGGACCTGGGGGGCGGGGGATACCTCGCGAACGGAGGCTGGCGCGTGTACGAGGCGGCCCGCCGGCGTGGTCTCTACTTGAGGCCGCTGGGCGACACGGTCTACATCTCGCCCGCGCTGAACATCCCGGACGAGGCCCTGGACGAGCTGCTCCACGGAGTCGAGGACTCGCTGCACGAAGTCGCCGGGAGCTGAGCCATGAAGGGGAAGACATGATCGTCCTGCATCAAGGCCCCGCGGCATGGGGCGTCGGTAACATCAGTCCGTTCTGCCTGAAGCTCGAGAGCTATCTCCGCATGGCCGGCCTGCCCTACACGGCGAGGGCGGCGGACTTCCGCAAGGCACCCAAGGCGAAGATCCCCTTCATCGAAGAGGACGGACAGTTCCTGGGCGACTCCCAGCTCATCATCGAGCACCTCCAGAAGAAGCACGGCGACGCGCTGGACGCGAAGCTCAGCGCGGCGGACAAGGCCCAGGGCCACCTCGTGCGGCGCATGTTGGAGGAGAGCACCTACTGGAACATCGTCTACGAGCGCTGGGTCACCGAGGAGGGCTGGCGGGTCTACCGGCCAATCATTGAGACCCTCTTCCCTCCCGTGGTGGGCAAGGTCGTCCCGTCCATGATTCGCCGGAAGGTGCGCCAGGGGCTCTATGCCCAGGGCCTGGGGCGCCACGGGCCCGAGGAGATCCTCGAGATGGGCAAGGCGGACATCTCCGCCGTGGCGGCGCTGCTCGGAGACAAGCCCTTCCTGCTGGGCGACAACCCCTCCTCGTTCGACGCGGCGCTCTACGCGTTCATCGTGAGCATCACCGTGTTCCCGGTGGACTCGCCGTTCCGGCGGTTCACGCTGGAGCAGAAGAACCTGGTCCGCTACGTCGAGCGCTTCCAGCAGCGCTTCTTCGCGAACTGGAGCCCGCCCGCCTGAGCCAGGCGCGGGGCCGCGGCTCTCAGGCCCGCCGCCGCCGCACCATCAGCGTCCGGCCCAGCAGCACGAGCGCGAACGCGCTCACCCCGGCGATCGCCAGCAGGTGCTCCGCGTGCCCGAACCCCGCCGCCACGCGGTCAATGCTTCGGGCGAAGAGGTAGCCGATGGTCACCAGCAGCGGCGCGCTCAGGCTCAGGGCCAGCGCGTCCCAGAGCAGGAACGTCCGGGTGCGCACGCCCTGCACCGCGGCCATCGCGAAGACGAGCACCCGCATCACGGACATGTACCGCCCGAAGAAGACGACCCGCCCTCCGTACCGCGCATAGAGCCGGGAGATGCGCTCGCGGCGCTCGGGCGTGAGCAGCTCGCGGATCCACCGGTGCTCGTACACCTTGGGCCCCAGCTTGCGCGCGGTGTGGAACAGCAGCAGGTCTCCGCAGAGCACGCCGGCCATGCAGGCCGGGATGATCAACGCCAGCCGCACCACCCCCATGTGGGCCAGCGCTCCGCCCGTGAGCAGGACGATGTCCTCGGGCAGCGGCAGCCCCATGCCCCCCGCCACCAGCGCCGCGAACAGCAGCGCGTACGAGCCATGCGAGAGCAGGAAGCCGAGCAGGCCGTGGCCGCCCATGGCGCTACTCGGCCTTCACGATGGGCGGCTGGGCCAGGGTTCTGTCCCGCCGGAGCTGGAGCAGCTCGCGGACGATGATCTGCAGCGTGGCCACCACGGGCACGGCCACCACCGCGCCGATGACGCCCGCCAGCTCCGCGCAGAACAGCACCCCGAGCAGCGTCAGCAGCGGGTTCACGTGCACGGTGCGGCGGAACACCAGCGGCGCCAGCACGTTGCCCTCCAGCTGCCCGTAGATGATGAAGTAGATGAGCATCGCCAGCGCCTTGACGCTGCCGCCCGTCGCCCAGGTGAGCAGGGTGATGAGGCCGCCGGCCACCACGGGCCCCGCATAGGGGATCATGCTGGAGAAGCCGCTGAGGATGCCCAGCGGCAGGAAGAAGGGCATGCCCAGCACCGCGAGCATGGTGGTGGTGAGCGTGGCGTTGATGGTGCAGATGAGCGTCAGCCCGGACAGGTAGCCGCCGGTGGCGTGATAGGTCTTCTTCATCACCCGCTCGTAGCGCTCGCGGTGCTCGGACGGCAGCAGCTCCAGGAGCCGCTGCAGCAGCCCCCCGCCGAACACCAGCATGAACACCACCAGGAAGAACACGGTGATGACGCTGCCCAGCAGGCTCACCGCTCCGCCAATGGCGTGCAGCAGCGGCGGCACCGCCATCTCGCCAATCGCCCCGGCCGAGGGCGCCTCGGAGGACTTCTGCCCCCCGAAGAGCTGCGTCAGGGTGGACATGTGGCTGCTCGCCAGCCGGAACATGCGCTGGGAGCGGATCTGCTGCATCAGCTTCGGGAACTGGGAGAACAGCTCTCCGCCCTGGGAGATGGCCGCCGGGATGACCAGCAGCCCGAGCAACGTCACCAGCAGCGCGCCAGTAATGAGCACCAGGGCGATGGCCATCCACCGCTTCAGGCCCGCGCGCTCCAGCCGGGCCACGCCATGCTCGAGCGCCAGCGTCAGCAGCAGCGCCACGCCCGTCAGCGTGAGCGCCACCCGCGTCTTCACCACCAGCACCGCCAGCACCACCACCGCCAGCAGCGAGAACCCCACGGTGAACACCGTCTTGGGTGTCACCTGGGACCGCCGCCAGCCCGTCAAATCGCCCGTTGTCGCCACCGTGCCTCCGCCACGCCGCTCCGCCCTGCACTCACCGATGCGTCTGCTTGGGCGGGCGGGCAACCCGGCGGGGGCGCGAGCAGGTTGGCCGCTCGCTTCGCCACGTCCACAGTTCAACGGCGGGGCTGTCCCACTGTCGCGTCGGTGAATGTAGGTGTGTAGGTTCTTCGCGAAATCCGAGATCGGCGAGATCCAGCCCAAGCGGCTCGCGACAAGGAAGCAGTGAGGCCCATCCAGTATTCGGGCACGACGGAGGTGGCCCAGTGGCCACCCATCCCTTGGCCAGTCACAACCTCGTCTGGTCGAAGGGACCGAGGCCTCGGGTCGCTTGAGAGGGAGCGGCCCGAGGCCCGGAAATTTTCCGAGGCCCGCCGGCACGTCAGTCGCGCGAGGGGAAGATGCCCTCGAGCGCGATGATGAAGCTCACGCACAGGTACGGCTGCATGTTGTCGTGCGGCTGACTGCCACCCGCGGCGCGGCGGCGGCGGTGCGGGTGGAGTCATCGTGCTGCTGGCCAAGGGCACTCTCACCATGGCCGGGACGATCCAGGCCAATGGGGGCAACGGCGCATCCGGCTTCGATGGAAACGGCGGCAATGCCGAGGGCGGTGGTGGTGGCGGTGGTGGTGGCATCATCCAGCTGATCGCCTCCGCTACTCCCAGCGTCTCGGGCACGATGCAGGTCTCCCCCGGCGCTGCTGGCGCTAACGCGGGTGCCAGTGCCACCATCAATGCGGGCGGCGGCGGCGGTGCCTGCGGTGGCAACGGTGGCAGCGGTGGTTCGACCACGACCACAGTCAGCGCCGGCTCGACTGGTTACGTCATCACGACCGTCTCCGTGACGCCGGAGAACCTGTTGCTGTAGTTCCTCGCCACGAGGGCCGAGCCTGGCACTGCGGGCCCGGCCCCTCGTGCCTGGAGGCGATCGCGCGAGGTGTCCTCACCCCTCGCGCGGCCCGGGCCTCCACTCGAGCGCGAGGTACGGCTGCGTGCCCGTGCCCGCGCCCGCCACCGGCGTGAAGCCGAGCCGCGCGTAGAGCCGCCGTGCCGGGTTGTCCCGCGCCACGCACTCGCAGGAGCATGTCGCGCTGCGCGCCAGCGAGGCCCAGGGATGCAATGTCCGGGCGGGTGCTGGCGTACAGCTCGAAGAGGAAAGCGTCATCCGCAGGGCTGACGGAGCGCAGGGAGAGCAGGTGGGACACGGGCCTGCCTACTTTAGGCCAGGGCTTCACCCACCTTCGGACAGAGCGGCGACCCGACGTCCTGAGTTGGACACCCCACGGAATACAGGCCCCCCTCCGAGCGTCAGCGCCGAGGGGCCGAAGCGTCAGACCCACATGAGACGCTTCAGGGGTGCGAGCGCGGGAGAGACCGTGAAGAAGCCACGACATGGCAAGTCCAACCCGGACCCTGTGGCGCCGGGTGGCAAGGAGGACAAGGTGAGGGAGCTGGCTCGACGGTTGGCGGATCTGGACGCGGACGCGCTGGACGCGCAGCTGCTGGTGACGTTCCGCGAGGCGCGGGACAACGGCACGGTGCCGGCGGACGCGGGCTTCTTCCTGGTGGCCCACATCCTCCTGGCCATGGCGGACGAGGCGCTCCCGGATGACTCGAAGGTGCGCGCGCTGGGCCGCGAGCTGGAGGTGATGGAGCGCGACTACGGGCTGCCGGAGGAGAAGTCCTGGGCGCCCGGCGAGGCCCCCGAGGAGTGGGAGGCGCTCAATCGCCAGTACGAGATGGCGTGTGACGAGGCGCGGGCGGTCTTCTTCCGCACCTATGGCGAGGCGGAGATGGCGGAGCTGTTCCTGCATGACCGAGCCACCTTCCTGCGCCGCTTCGAGAACGGGCGAGGCTTCTTCCACGGGCTGCCCATGCTGCCGGACTACCTGAACTGATGGACATGATGACGAGCTACGAGCTGGGCAATCCCTCGCGCGCCACGATGGCGTTCGTCGCGTTCCTGGTGCTCTCGCTGGGGATCTCCATGGTCGTCTACGCGGTGCTCGTGCGCCGGGCTCCGCGCCGCTCGACGTTCCCGGACACCTCCGCCATCCAGGTGCCCTTCGCGGCGCTGCTCAGCACGGCGGTGTTCGCGCTGCTGTTCGGGGGGCTGTACGCCACCACGCTCCAGGGCTTCTACCGGGTAGAGCTGCTCGATGGCGAGGTGCGCCTGCACTACCTGTTCCCCGCGCACACCGTCACGGTGTCCCGGCTGGAGCTCACCCAGGCCGAGCGCATCCCCGCGCACAAGGGGCGCTGGCACCTGCGGCTGCATACCTTCCAGGGCGACACGTACCAGAGCGCGCTCGCCAATGATCGCGCGGTGCTCCAGTCCTGGGAGGGCCTCAACGCCTACCTGGAGCACGCCGGCCAGCCTTGAGGCCGGGGTGTGGGAGGCTCAGGCGGGCTGGGAGAGCAGCCAGGAGGGATCTTCGAGCAGACCCGAGGCGCGGTGCACACCTTCGTCTGAGGAGAGGGACGCGGGTGCTCGCGTCGCCCGAAGAAGGAGGCCACGGGGATGATCTCGACCCAGGCGCTGCACGAGGCTGGCCAGAGCCTCTGGTTGGACCACATCACCCGCGAGCTGCTCGTCCAGGGCACCCTGCGGCACTACATCAACGACTTGGCGGTCACCGGACTCACGTCCAACCCCACCATCTTCTACCAGGCCATCCAACGGGGCGAGGGCTACGACGACTCCATCCGCGCCGGTGTGGCGCGGGGGCTGAGGGGAGAGGCGCTCTTCTTCCAGCTCGCCCTGGAGGATCTCACCGGTGCGGCGGCGCTCTTCCAACCCATCCACCAGCACAGCGGGGGCGAGGATGGCTGGGTGTCCCTGGAGGTGTCTCCGCTGCTGGCCTGGCAGCCGGTGCCCACGCTCGAGCAGGTGCTCACCCTGCACGCTCGCGCCAGCCTGCCCAACCTGTTCATCAAGATTCCGGGCACGCACCCCTGCCTGCGAGCCATCGAGGAGGCCATCTTCGCGGGGGTGCCCATCAATGTGACGCTCCTCTTCTCGCCCGAGCAGTACCTGGCCGCGGCCAACGCCTATATGCGGGGCATCGAGCGGCGGCTGGAGGATGGGCTCTCGCCGGATGTGCCCTCGGTGGCCTCGCTCTTCATCAGCCGGTGGGACAAGGCGGTGGAGGGCAAGGTGCCGCCAGCGCTGCGAAGCCGGCTGGGGATCGCCGTGGGGCAGCGGACGTATCGAGCCTACTGCGCGCTGAGGGAGAGCAAGCGCGTCAGGCACCTGGAGGCCGAGGGCGCCGCCATGCAGAAGCTGCTGTGGGCCAGCACCGGCACCAAGGATCCGAACGCGCCGGACACGCTGTACGTGGAGGCGCTCGCCGCGCCGGACACCATCAACACCATGCCGGAGGGCACCCTGCTGGCCTTCGCCGACCATGGGAAGGTGGGGCGGATGCTGCCGCGGGATGGCGGAGACTGCGAGAAGGTGATCGACGAGTTCGTCGCCGCGGGAGTGGACGTGGAGGCGCTCGCCGAGCAGCTCCAGCGTGAGGGAGCCGACTCCTTCGCGAAGTCCTGGAACTCTCTCATGGCGCTGCTGGCCGACAAGAGCGAGGCTCTGGGAGTCCATCGCCCGGACGCGCGCTGAGCCACCCCGGAGAAGCCGTGCCATGTCCTCTCCCGAGCAGAGCGAGATCGCCCGTTTCAAGCGCCAGGCCGCCGAGCGCGCGGTGGAGTTCATCCAGCCCGGCATGGTGGTGGGGCTCGGGTCCGGGAGCACCGCGGCCTTCGTGGTGCAGCGGCTGGCCGCCCTGCGCGGGGAGGGCCGGCTGATGGACGTGGTGGGGGTGCCCACGTCGGTGGAGACGGAGGCCCTGGCGCGCTCGCTGGGAGTGCCCCTCACCACGCTGGAGGAGCGCCCGGAGGTGGATCTCACCATCGACGGGGCGGACGAGGCGGATCCGCAGCTGTGCCTGATCAAGGGCGGTGGGGGCGCGCTGCTGCGGGAGAAGATCGTCGCGCAGGCGAGCCGGCGGGAGCTCATCGTGGTGGACGCCAGCAAGCTGTCACCGCGGCTCGGGACGCGCTGGCCGGTGCCGGTGGAGGTGCTGCCCTTCGGCTGGCGCTCCCAGGCCCTGTTCCTGGAGCGGCTGGGCGCGCGTGTCACGCGGCGCGAGGGGCGCGACGGGGCTGCCTACCGCACGGATCAGGGCAACTTCATCCTCGACTGCGCCTTCGGCCCCATCGAGCACCCGGCCGAGCTGGCCAGGAGGCTGGAGGCGCGGGCGGGGTTGGTGGAGCACGGGCTCTTCATTGATCTGGCCACCGAGCTGATCATCGTCGGCCCGCAGGGGCTGGAGCACCGCCGCCGCCCGGCATAGTCCGGCTCGCGCCGGCTACAGCTCGCCCCAGAACATGGCGACGAGCCCGGCGCGGTTGCTGGCCCCGTACTTGCGCAGGAGGTTGGTGACGTGGACCTCCACCGTCCCCTCGCTCCGGCCCAGCACCGCGGCGACCTCCTTGTTGGTCTTGCCTCGGGCCACCAGCTCCAGCACCTCGACCTGCCGGGGCGTCAGTTGGGCGATGTCACGGGCCCGGCGCAGCCGGCGCTTCAGCTCGCTCTCCTTCTCCTGGAGCTCCGGCGGCTCGCCCTGGGGTTTGCGCGCGACCTCCAAGGCCACGGCGAACCACGGCACCAGCTCGTTGAGCACCTCGTCCACGGAGCCCTGCCGGAGGCCGCGCGGCAGCTCCACCTCCAGGCGCCCCACGGTGCGGCCCGCGAGCTCCAGCACGAAGCGGCGCCGCTCTCCCGAGGCCTGCTCGCCGGAGGCGCCCAGCAGCTGCATCCGATCCTCCGGGCCGTTGCTCCACAGCTCCACCCAGCCGCAGCCGAACTGGAACCGCAGCAGCGTCAACACCGCCTCGACGAGCGACCCAGGGTCCGGGTACTGCGCCAGCTCGCGGGCCACGGCGCAGACATCCGCCCGCGTCGGCCGGCGCCCCGGCCGAGGCTCGTCCGTGGACAGCTCCAGGTGGGTGCGGAACACGCACGCGGGGGCTCCCTGGGCGCGGCACTCGGGGTGCTCGAGCGGGCCGAGCTTCCCACCGAACAGCTCCAGCATGCGCCCCAGGTAGCCCAGCACCGTGACGCACATGGGGCGGCTGGCGATCGCCCAGTCTCGAAGCTCGGCGGAGACCTCCGAGTCCTGCTGCCACGAGCGCCACGTCCCCGTGTCATGGGAGCGCCGCCAGTACAGGTTCATATGGCGGATGGCGAATGAGGGGCGCATCAGCCGCATGAACCACCGGTGCACCCCGGACAGCTCGCGGTCCGCGTCGTACCGGCCGATCTCCATCATCAGGGCCTCATCGGCCTGGAACTCCTGGGCGATGGTGTCCATCACCTGCCCCATCAGCCGTACGTCGTACCAGGCTCCTGGATCAATGTTGCTGAGCCGTTCGCGCTCCTCGGGAGACAGGCGCGAGAGCACGGCCTCCCAGGCGGCCTCACCAAAGCGTTCGCGTACGAAGTCGCGTCGGCTGAAGAACTTGAAGCCCGGAGTGAGGCCTGTCGAAGCAGTGCCTTGAAGAGGATGAGGGGATGCGCCTTCGCGTCGCAATGGTCACCTGGAGTGAAACCCGGACAACTGGTACGGGTGACGTGTTCCTCGGGGCATGAGGCAGCAATACGCACTCCAAGTCAACCCACGCGGCGGCGGAGGGGCGCGTGTCAGCCTGGCTGCTGGGGCCAGCAAGTGGGGCTGTGCGGGAGATCGCGCGGGCAGGCGCTCAGCTCCTCATCAGCCGGGAGGCCGCCGCCCGGGCCGCGCTCAGGAGAGGCGGCGGAGATCCGCCTGGGTATCGACATCCTCGCCGCCGCCCTCCAGCGCCACCTCCACCACGCGTGAGGGCTTGCGGGCAATCACTCCTCTCGCACCCTCGTCTGGCGCGAGCGCCTCCAGCTCCGGGAAGATCGCTCGGGAGAACAGCGCGGGCACACCGCGCGTCCCGTCGTACCCCGAGGCCACGATGGACGCCTGGGTCCGCTGGAAGGCCTTCACCAGGGCGCGCAGGTGACCGGCATCCACCCGGAGCTGATCACACAGCATGATCAGCGCGGCCTCCACGCCCCCGCTCGTTCCCGCAGGCCCTGCTGCTTCGAGCGCCCGCAGGCCCACTCGCAGCGAGCTGCCCAATCCCGTCTCCCAGGCCTCGTTGCGCACCGTGTGCACGGGAAGCTCCGCCAGCTGCGCCTCCACCGCCTCGGTCTGCGCTCCGAGCACCGCCACCACGGGCCCACACCCGGCCAGGACAGCAGCCTCGGCCGCGCGCCGTACCAGCGTCTTCCCTCTGTGCACGAGCAGCTGCTTGGGGCGCCCCAGCCGCGCGGATCCTCCCGCGGCCAGCAGCACCACCCCCACCTTCACGCCAGCCTCCGAGCCGCCGGGGGCGCCGAGGCATAGATGGGCGCTTCCCGGTAGCGCAGCTTGCCGCCTTCACGATCGGCCAGGACGGCGCGAAGCTCGGCCACGATGGACAGGGCCACCTCGTCCGCGCCCTCGGCGCCCAGGTCCAACCCCACCGGGGCGTGCAGCTTGTCGAGCTGCGCCGGCACGGGCGCGGGGGACATCTCCGAGAGCAGCCGCTCCGTGCGCGAGCGCGGACCGAGCAGCCCCAGGTAGCGCAGGGGCAGCGGCAACAGCCGGGGCAGCAGCTCGCGGTCCTGCGGCAGGCTGTGCGTCATCACCACCGCCATCGTCCGGGCCGAGAGCGCCACCTTCTCGGGCACCTCGCGGGCCTTGGCGGACACCACGGCATGGGCGCGAGGGAAGCGCCGCCGCAGCGTCTCGATGGCCTTGTCCGCGACCACCGTGACGTGCCACCCGAGCGCCACCGCCTGCGCCACCACCGGCGCCACGTCGAAGCCGCCGCCGAACAGCACCAGCGGCGTGGGCGGATCCACCACCTCCACCAGCACCTCCGCGCCGCCACACGGGCCGCTCCAGGTGAGCCCCACCACGAGCGCCTCGTCCGCCGCCGCGCGCACCGCGTCCTTCAGCGCGCCGGAGAGGTTGCTCGCCTCCACCCCGTCATCCCTCAGCAGCAGCCGCGAGCCCACGGCGTGGCTCGGGCCGCGGTACACCGTCGCCAGCACCGCGCGCCGCGATAGCTTCCGGGCCTCGGCGGCGAACGCGAGCGGATCCAACGGCCCGGGCTCCCAGCGCTCGAGCAGCACGTCCACCACGCCATTGCAGCCCAGCGCGAAGGACAGCGCGTCCTCCTCGTCGGCGTTGTCTCCGGTGGAGTCGTAGCGCAGCACGCGCGGGCCACTGGCCGTCCAGAAGAAGGCCTTGCGGATGATGTCGCCCTCCAGGCACCCACCGCTCACACCTCCGGCGAGCCAGCCCTCGTCGCCCATCACCATGCGCGCCCCGGGCCGCCGGTAGGCCGAGCCCGCCACCGCCACCACCGTGGCCAGCACCAGCGGCCCCTGCATCCGAGCCCGCGCCCGGAGGATGTCGTCCAAATCCTTCACGTGTCGTCTCCCGCGAGGAGGACAGGAACTCTAGCGGCGCACATCAGGTGGGCATAGGCGGGGGGAACGAGCCCTCCCGCTCAGCCAGGGTGCGCTAAGGCCCCCCAGCACTGACGCTTAATCGATTTGGGTTCAAATGATTTGAGTTGAAAGTATTGGAGCAGGCGGGCAAGATGAGAGGCGGGGCGCGCTCCATCCTCACCGGGTGAACTCGTGTACCTTCGCGGCTGGCTCCGCTCTGAAGGTGCCTACCCGGATGTCCCTCTCCACTCGCTCTCGCTCCGTCTCTTCCCGCGGTCCCGGGGTCCTGCCTTCTCGTGCCTCGGAGCGTGCGCCGCTCCCGAACACGCTGGCCGCGCCACGGCCGCTCTCTCCCAGCACCTTCACCGCGCGCCTCGCGTACGAGGTGCTCATGGCCTTGGATCTCGATCGCGATGGGTGCCTCACCGCCCGCGACGCCGAGCGTGCCCGCGCCAGCAACCTGCACTTCGGGGTGGAGTTCCTGCTTGGCCCCGGCGTGAGCGTGGAGCTGACGAGCCCCGAGCGGCTGGCGCACGTGGCGGATGTGCTCGCCGAGGAGATCCTCGAGGGCCGCGGCGATGTGCCCGGGCTGCCGGTGGCGCGCATGCTGGAGCGCCGCACCGTGGCGCTGCGGCGGCTGATTGATCAGGGCTGGGACGGGCTGGTGCGCCAGACGGACCGGTTCGATCAGCTCGACGAGGCGCTGAGCGGCATGAGGGTGAAGCGCGTGGATGGGAAGTGGTGCCTGTACGTGCCAGCCAGCGACAAACAGGCCCTGAAGAAGCTGCGCCCCCAGGCCGGGCGCCATGGCTGGGAGGTGGTGGCCTTGAGCCAGCCGCGCGATCAGGCGGACTGGCAGCGGCTGATGCGCAAGCCGGGCATGGCCTACCTGCCCAAGCCCTACATCGTCCCGGGCGGGCGGTTCATGCAGATGTTCGGCTGGGACAGCTACTTCAACGGGCGCGGCGCGCTGAGCTCGGGCCGCCCGGAGCTGGTCCGCGACATGGTGGAGAACCATGTCTACGCCATCGAGCACTACGGGAAGA
The DNA here is from genome assembly GCF_045802625.1 of Hyalangium sp. Classification (NCBI taxonomy): domain Bacteria; kingdom Pseudomonadati; phylum Myxococcota; class Myxococcia; order Myxococcales; family Archangiaceae; genus Hyalangium; species Hyalangium sp. The sequence goes on from NZ_JBJMQP010000147.1 coordinate 26,852, forward strand.
TCCCCAACTCCAACCTGAGCTTCCACCTGTCTCGCACGCAGCCGCCGATGCTGCCGAGGCTGGCGCTGGAGCTCCACGCGGTCCAGCCCGACAAGCGCCTGCTGCAGCGGGTGGCCAAGGCGACCATGAGGGAGCTGGAGACGGTCTTCCGCACCGGGCCTCGCGCCACGCCGAGCGGGCTCTCCCGCTACAAGGACGACGCGGAGGCCCCCGACGCCGAGAACGTGACCGAGTTCTACAAGGAGAAGCGCCCGAACGACCCCGAGTTCCACCGGCACGACCGGGCCATCCGGGAGAGCGGGTGGGACATGTGCCACCGCTTCGGCACCACCCTCCATCAGCATGAGCCGCTGTGCCTGAACTCGCTGCTGTACCAGTACGAGGTGGATCTGGCGCGCATCCTGCGCCTGCTGGAGGGCGAGAACTCGCTGCGCGCGGCCGCGTATGAGAAGGCGGCGAAGACTCGGGCGCGGACCATGCGCGCGCGCTTCTGGGACGAGGAGCGGGGCCTGTTCTTCGACCATGACTTCGTCAACGGGCGCCGCTCGCGGTACGAGACCCTGGCCACCTTCTATCCGCTGTGGACGGGGTGGGCCTCGCGCAAGGAGGCCGCCGCGGTGGCCGCCGCGCTCCCGCGCTTCCTCCAGGCCGGAGGGTTGTCCTCCAGCAGCCGGGCCTCTCGCGAGGCGGCGGGAGGCGAGGATCTCCAGTGGGACTGGCCGTTCGGCTGGGCGCCCCATCAGATCATCGCGGTCGAGGGACTGCGCCGCTACGGCTTCCACGCCGAGGCTGATCAAGTGGCCTACCGCTGGCTGTCGATGGTGATGGACATCGCGGGGCAGCACAACGGGCTGATCAAGGAGAAGTACGACGTGGTGCGGTGCTCGGCGGACGTGCCAGTCGAATACGGCAACCAGGGCGCGGACCGGGGGCCGTACATGGCGCCTCGCGCCGAGCGGACGCTGGGCTTCGCGTGGACGAACGCGTCGGTGCTGCTGCTGCTGAACGGGCTGTCTCCGGAGCTGAAGGAGGCGCTCGACGTGGGAGCCCCGGCGGAGCAGGTCCCGGGCCCGAGCGATGTCCCCGAGCGTGGCAACGAGCCCCTCCGAGCCATCGGCTGAACACGGGCGGGGGCGGGAGCGTCCAGGTGGGTATAGTCCCCTGCCATGGCCTCTCCCGCGCCCGGTAGCCAGACCCACTTCCGCACCTGCAACCTCTGCGAGGCCATCTGCGGCCTGCGCATCGAGGTGGAGGGTGGCCGAATCACCTCCATTCGAGGGGATGAAGAGGATCCCTTCAGCCGCGGGCACATCTGTCCCAAGGCGGTGGCGCTGAAGGATCTCCACGAGGATCCGGAGCGGCTGCGCCAACCCATGCGGCGCACCGCGGGTGGCTGGGAGCCTGTCTCGTGGGAGGAAGCGCTGGATGAGACAGCGCGGCGGCTGCACGAGCTCCAGAGCGCGCAGGGCCGGGACGCGGTGGCCGTCTACCTGGGCAACCCCACCGTCCACAACGCGGGGGCGATGCTCTTCGTCCCCCACTTCCTGCGCACGCTGCGCACGCGTAACAGCTACAGCGCGACGTCGGTGGATCAGCTCCCGCACCTGCTGGCCTCACACCTGATGTTCGGGCACCAGCTGCTGGTGCCCATCCCGGATCTGGACCGGACCGGGTACCTGCTCGCGCTGGGAGCCAACCCGCTGGCCTCCAACGGCAGCATCATGACGGCGCCGGACGTGCGGGCGCGGCTCCGAGCCATCCAGCAGCGCGGCGGCCGGCTGGTGGTGGTGGACCCGCGCCGCACGGAGACGGCCCGCATCGCGGACGAGCACCTGTTCATCCGGCCGGGCACGGACGCCCTGTTCCTCTTCGCGCTGCTTCACGAGCTGCTCCAGCGCCCCAAGCTGGAGCGCCTGGCGGCTTTCACCGACGGGCTGGAGACGGTGCGCGAGCTGGCCCGCGAGTTCACCCCCGAGCGGGCCGCGGGCCCCACCGGAGTCCCCGCCGAGAGCATCCGCCGCATTGCCCGCGAGTTCGCCGAGGCGCCCTCGGCGGTCTGCTACGGGCGCGTGGGCACCTCCACGCAGGCGTTCGGCGGGCTGTGCCAGTGGCTCATCAACGTCATCAACGCGGTGAGCGGCAACCTGGATCGCGAGGGCGGCGCCATGTTCACCCGCCCGGCGTTCGATACCGTGGGAGGGCCTCGGGCGCTGGCCAGCAGCCGGGGAGGATTCGGGCGTTGGAAGAGCCGGGTCCGAGGGCTGCCCGAGTTCACCGGGGAGCTGCCCGTGGCGGCGCTGGCCGAGGAGATCCTCACGCCAGGGCAGGGGCAGATCCGCGCGCTGCTCACCTTCGCGGGCAACCCGGTGCTCTCCACGCCCAACGGAGGGCAGCTCGACAAGGCCCTGGCGTCGCTGGACTTCATGGTGTCCATCGACCCATACCTCAACGAGACGACGCGGCACGCGCACCTGATCCTGCCGCCGCCCACGCCGCTGGAGCGCTCGCACTACGACGTGGTCTTGCACGTGCTGGCGATCCGGAACACGGCTCGGTATGCGCCGGCTCTGTTCGAGCCTCCGCCCGGGGCGATGCACGAGTGGCGGATCCTCCTGGAGCTGCAGCACCGGGTGGAGGTGCTCCGCAAGGGCCGCAGCCTGCGCGGGAGGCTGAAGTACGAGGCGCTGAAGCGGCTGGGGCCCGAGGGCATCCTCGACGTGGGCCTGCGGGCCGGACCCTATGGAATGCGCGCACGAGGGCTGCGGAAGAGCTTGAGCCTCTCGGCGCTGAAGCGAGCGCCCCATGGCGTGGACCTGGGGCCGCTGGAGCCGGGCTTGCCGCAGCGGCTGTTCACGCCGGACAAGCGGATCCAGCTGGCGCCCACGCCCTTCGTGGAGGACGTGAAGCGCCTGCGCGAGGCCTTCCCGGAAGGCACGGCCCCGTCGGCTGACGGTGCGCTGTTGCTGATTGGCCGGAGACACCTGCGCGACAACAACTCGTGGATGCACAACGTGCCCATGCTCATGAGCGGCAAGCCGCGCTGCACGCTGATGATGCACCCGGAGGACGCTCGGGCGCTCGGGCTGGGAGAGGGAGACGAGGCCATCGTCACCTCACGCGTGGGTCAGGTCTCCGTCCCCGTGAACGTGACGGACGAGGTGATGCGCGGCGTGGTGAGCCTGCCGCATGGCTACGGCCACCGTCGCGAGGGCGTGCGCCAGTCCGAGGCGGAGAAGCATGCGGGCGTGAGCCTCAATGATCTCACGGATGATCAGCGGTTGGACGCGCTCTGCGGCAACGCCGCGTTCAGCGGAGTCCCCGTGCGCATCACCCGCGCCGCGGGGCCGTAGTCACGTCGCTCGCAGCACCCGTCCAAAGCCCCGCTCCCGGCCGAGCTGGGAAGTCACCGCGCCGTCCCGCACGGCCTCCCGGCCGGAGATGAGCACGGCCTTCACGGCGGCGTCATTGCGGCGCACCAGCCGCACGAAGCCGTCGAAGTTCTCCATGGGAGCCTCGGTGGCCACCTCGAGGTGCTCGTCCAACCCCTCGGGGTTCACCACCACCACGTCCGCGCGCTTGCCCTGCGCCAGCACGCCCGCGTCCAGTCCGATCCACTGCCCAATCTCCCCGGTGACCCGATGCACGGCGCGCTCCATGCTCATGAAGGGAGCGCCTCGGAGCTGGGCCTCGCGCACGCGGCGCAGCAGCCGCAGCGGGAAGTTGTAGTGGGCCATGTTGCGCAGGTGCGCCCCCGCATCCGAGAAGCCCATCAGCACGTCCGGGTGCTGGCAGATGAAGTCCAGCTCCTGGGGCCTGTCATTGGCCATCACCGTGAACCACCGCAGCCTGTCTCCATGCGTGGCCACCAGCTCCAGGAACACGTCCACCACGTGCCGGCCCTGCTCCTGTGCCACCTGCGCGAAGGACTTGCCCACCAGCCGCTCCTCCGGGCAGTCGAGGATCTCGGATTGGTTGAAGTCGCGATGGAAGGCCTTGGGCAGCCAGCGGCTCGTCCACTGGCGCCGGAAGCGCTCGCGGTAGGAGGGCTCTCGCAGCAGGCCGGCTCGCGAGGCGGCGTCCTGGAGGTGCAGGGCCGCGGCGCCCGCGCCGAACTCCTCGAAGACGACCACGTCGATGCCATCCGCCCACAAGTCGAACACCTCGGGCAGCGCCTGCCACCGGAAGTCCGCGCCCAGCAGCCGGTTGAACGTGCGCGACAGCACGCCGGCCAGCCGGTGGACGCCTCGGTTGGCGCGCGGATCCATCATCGAGATGACCGTGGTCTTCAGCGGCTTGCGCAGCAGGCCCACGCTCTCCAGCAGGAAGAGCAGCACGTTCACCTTGGTGCTGATGTTGGGCACGCCCTGGAAGACACGGCCGCGCTCGCGCAGCAGGCGCGTGAGGCGGCGGTACTCGCTCCAGCGGGCGAAGGTGGAGGGCAGGGGCCGGCTGCGGATGTCGCGGGTGCCGCCCATCTTGTCCCACTTGAGCGTCTGGATGGACAGGCCCAGGTAGCCCAGGTCCAGGCCCTCGCGCACCAGGGACTCCATGCGGGACAGCTCCTCGGCGCTGGGGCGCTCGTGCCGGTCCAAGCTGCGGTGGAGCCCCATCACGTGCGCGCGCAGCGCGGAGTGCCCCAGGAACGAGGCCACATGCGGCCCCAGCGGCAGCGAGTCCAGGTGCTCCAGGTACCCGCCCAGCGTGTCCCAGCTCTTGCGCTCCTCGAGCAGCGCGCGCACGGTGCCATAGGGGATGGCCTCCACGCGGCAGAACATGTCCGCGAGATCCTCGGGCGTGCCCACGGCGAGGCTCAGCGAGCAGCTCCCGAGCACGACGGTGGTGACCCCGTGCCGCACCGACTCCGAGAGCGACGGAGCCAGCTCCACCTCGGCGTCATAGTGCGTGTGGAAGTCGATGAAGCCAGGCATCACCCAGTGCCCGCGTGCGTCGATGACTCGCGTGGCCGGGGTGCGTGGCAGCGGCGCCTCGGAGAGCGCGGCGACGGCGCCACCCTGGATGCCGACATGGCATGAGCGCGGCGGGCTGCCGAGCCCATCGAAGACGAGGCCATTCTCGATGATGAGGTCCACGCGCGTCCGCCTCCTCCCGTGGAGCCCCGAGCCGAGACAGCTCAGGGAATGTTGCCGACCGTGCTCATCCAGGCGCGCAGCTCCGCCGGGCTGGTGGGCAGATCATCCTGCCAGAGCCGCACCGTCCCATCCCATCCCACCGAGGCCAGGTGCTGATCGTCCAGGAACACCACCCCGGTCGCGCGCGCGGAGTGCCCTCGCAGCACCCGGCTCTCGTTCGTCTCCAGATCGAACAGCCGCACGGTGCGGTCCATGCTCGCCGAGACCAGCCGCCGCCCATCCGGCGAGAGCGCCACATCGGTGATGTCACCCTGGTGTCCCTGGAGCGCACCCCGCGAGGTGCCGGTGTGCCCATCCCACAGCCGCACGACGCTGTCCTTCACGTTGGAGCTGATCAGCAGCCCTCCGTCATGGGACATGATGAGCTTCTGCACGCCGTTGCCGCTCGCGACCACCCGCTGGCTCTCCCCGGTCGCCAGGTTCCAGATGCGCAGGGTGTGATCCATGCTCCCGCTGACCAGCCGCTGGCCATCCGGCGAGAAGATCAGGTTGAGCACCTCGGCGTCATGGCCTCGCAGCTCCTGGACGCTCCCCGTGAATAGATCCCACACGCGGATCTCCCCCTTGCTGCTCCCGGAGGCGAGGCGACGGTTGTCCGGAGAGAAGGCCAACCGGAGGATCGCTTGCCCCTGGCTGCCGAGCAGGCGCGACTGTCCCGACTCGAGCTCCCATACGCGCACCTCGCCCGTGGCATCCGCGGTGGCGAGCCGGTGGTCAGCTCTCTGGAAGAGCAGCGCGGTGACGGCGCCCTTGTGGCCCTCGAGCCGCCGCGCGAGCTGGCCCGTGGTGGAATCCCACAGGCGCACCTGTGCGTCCTTGGCTCCCGTGGCCAGCCACCGGCTATCGGGTGAGAACTCGAGCGGGCCTGACTCGATGGCGCTGGGGGCGTTGAGGACCGTGGTGTTCCCCGAGGCAATGTCGAACAGGCGCGGCAGCGCGTCACCGCTTCCACCCATGGAGGCCAGGTGCTGGCCGTCGGGAGACGCCACCAGCCCATTGAGGTACACGGGGACCTTGGCCAGGAGCCGGTTGGCATCCGCATTCACGCCAAACAGCCGAGCCGTCCCGTCATAGCTGCCGACCGCGAGCCACCGCCCATCCGGGGAGAAGTCGATGGGGAACGCCGCGCCCTGGTGTCCGCGAAGGACCCGGCTGTGGCCGGTGGTCAGGTCCCACAGCTGCGCGGTGCGGTCGTCACTGCTGGTGGCCAGCAGGTGTCCGTCCTGGGAGAAGAGGACCTCATTGATGCGGCCCTCATGGCTGCCCAGCAGCTCGCTCCGGCCCGTGCTCAGGGTCCACATCCGGAGCTGTCCCTCCGCGGTGCCTACCGCCAGCTGCCCGCCATCTCGCGAGAAGGCCAGATACGAGATGGCGCCGAGCTGCTCGCCGAGGAGCCGCCCCTTTCCGGTCCGCGGATCCCACACGCGAACGGTTTGATCCAGGGACCCCGTGGCGGCCAGGCCTCCCCGAGGGGAGAACGCGATCGCCGTTACCGGGCCGTCGTGCTCCAGCGTGGAAGAGGTACCCTGCTCCAGGTCCACGAGCTGAGCGCGGGAGCCCTGGAGGGACTGCACGAGCGCGTACCGTCCCTCGGGAGAGAGCACGAGCAGGCCGAGCGGGCCCAGCCCGCTCTTGAAGGTGCGCTGCAGCTTGCCGGTGGCCACATCCCACAGGCGCAGCAGATCATCCCCACGGTTGGTGGAGACGAGCTGGCGGCCGTCCGGAGTGAAGGCGACGCTGTCCACTGGCCCCGGGTGGCCCGTGAGGGCCCGGCTCTCGCCGGTGTCCAGGTTCCACAGGCGCACCGTCCGGTCCTTGCTGGCGCTGGCGAAGAGCTTGCCGTCCGGTGAGAGCGCCAGGCGCCAGACCTCGTCGGTGTGGCCCGAGAAGACGCGAGCGCCGCCGTGCTCCAGGTCCCAGACGCGGACCGTGTAGTCATCGCTGCAGGTGATCAGGTGCTTGCCATCGTGAGCGAAGGCCGCGTCATCGACGCTCTGCGTGTGGCCCCGCAGCACGATGGCGAAGCCGCGCGCCCGAGCGTCCGCCGCGATGGTTCGCACCGCCGACCACTGCGAGAAGCCCGGCGAGAGCCGGCTCAGCGTGGTGATGGCCTCGTTCGGGTTCTGCTCCACCGCGGCGCGGGCGTGCAGCAGGGTGAGCTCGTCCGCCCGGTCCAGCGCCTGCTTCCGCGCGCGCTCCGCGTCACGCTGGGCCTCCTCGGCCTCGGCCTGCTTGCGCTCAGCGCGATCCCTCGCGGCCAGGATGCCGAGGAAGCTCACCGTTCCCACGCCCATGAGGATCAACAGCGCCACCGCCGTCACCGCCACGGCGGCCCGGTGGCGCCGGACGAAGCGCACCATGCGCTCGCCCCGCGAGTACGCGTGCGCGCCGACGATCTGCCCCGTCTGGAAGCGCCGCAGGTCCTCGGCCAGCTCGCGCGCGGTGGCGTAGCGCTCGGCTGGGTCGCGCGCCATGGCCTTGGCCACGATGGCCAGCAGATCCGCCGGGATTCCCTGCTGGCGCTGGCGGAGCGGCACCGGCGGGCCTCGCACCACCTGATCAATCACTTGCGCGGACGAGCCGGTGTCATAGGGCCGGGTGCCCGCCAGCAGGTGATAGAGGATGGCCCCGAGCGAGTACACATCGGCGCGCTCGTCCACGGAGCGTCCCGCGGCCTGCTCGGGAGGCATGTACGCCGGCGTTCCCACCACCATGCCGAAATGGGTGAGGGACGCATCCCCGCTGGCCGGAGCCTGAGACAGGCTGGGCTCGGCGCCAGAGGCGTGGGCGAGATCCTTCGCCAGCCCCCAGTCGATGACGACGGTCTCGCCAAAGGCCCCCACCAGCACGTTCGCGGGCTTCAAGTCCCGGTGGATGATGCGCTCGGTGTGGGAGTAGGCGATGGCCTCGGCCACCGCGAGCACGTGGGGCAGCAGCGCGAGCCGCTCCTGCAGGGTCTTCTTCTCGGCGATGACGTCCGCCAGCGAGCGGCCGGAGACGAACTTCATCGCGTAGAAGGGCTCGCCCGTGGCCCAGCGTCCGGCCTCGTAGACGGGGACGATGGAGGGGTGCTGGAGCCGGGCGGTGATGAGCGCCTCGGCGACGAAGCGGGCCTCCACGTCTCCGCCCCGGTGGATCAGCTCCTTGATGGCCACGGGCCGGCCCAGGTGGCGATCCCGGGCCTGGAGGATGCGGCCGATGGCACCGTGGGCGAACTCACCCGAGATGTCGTAGCGGTTCACCTCGACCTGAGGCAGCGCCAGGGCAGCCGTCGACTGGCCCGAGGAGCTGCGCCCTGGCAGCGTCGAGTCGAGCCCGGAGGCCGAGCCCCCCTTCCGGGCGGCGGGCGCATCCCATGTTGGATCGTCCTGGCTCATTACACGGTGGCCCTAGCTTGCTCCAAGATCGGATCTGCCGCCACTCGGGTGAGCGCGCCGCGGACAAGATTTGGCCCACCCTGCTGGCAGGCGGGCGCTAGCAAGAGGGATTACACGAAAGGGAGGGATCTCTCGGGTGGCTCAGCGCAGTCCGCAGAGCTGCTCGCTGAGCTCCCAGAGCTGCTGGCGCGCCTTCACGTCCAGGGCCTGGGCGGCGGGGTTCACCTCGCGCTGGCGGGCGAAGTAGCGGCCCGTGACCCCCTCGAGCTCGGGCGAGGTGGCCAGGAACACGGAGGTCTCGGCGCCTTCCTCCACCGTGTCGCTGCCGCTCATGCCAAAGCCCTCGGTCAGCAGCTTGGTGCTCACCACGCCTGGGTGCAGGCAGTTGGCGGTGGCTTGCTCGGCGGGCAGGCGCTCGGCGAGCTCGAAGGTGAAGAGGAGGTTGGCCAGCTTCGACTGCGCGTAGGCCGAGTAGCCCTGGAAGCCACGCTGGAACTGGAGATCCTCGAAGCGCATGCGGCCCCGGCTGTGCGCGATCGAGCTCACGTTCACCACGCGTGCGCCCGGGCCCGCCAGCGGCCCCTTCAACAGCAGGTTCGTGAGCAGGAAGGGCGCCAGGTGGTTCACCTGGAAGGTGGTCTCCAGCCCGTCCGCCGTCAGCACGCGCTCGTTCATGAAGACGCCCGCGTTGTTGATCAGCACCTCCAGCCGGGGGAAGCGCCGCGCGAGCTCCTCCGCGCCCTGGCGCACGCTCTGAAGGGAGCTCAAGTCGAAGGTCACTCCCTCCGCCTGCCCCCCCGCTCTCTCGAGGGTCCTCCGCGCCTCGTCGACCTTCGCCGCGCCGCGGCCGTGCACGATGACGCGCTGGCCCAGCCGGACCAGCTCCAGGGCCGTCTGCAAGCCAATGCCCGACGTCGCTCCCGTCACCAGGATGATGCGCTCACTCGTCATGTGTCCAACCTACCCCACGCGTCACCTGTCTTCCCAGGACATGCACGAAGGGTGAACCTGGAGCTACTGTGCGAGGGGTGCTGAGGGTCCCTCATGCCTGAAGTTCAGGACAATCGGTCGGCTTCGTGCGCCTGGCATCCCGAGCAGACGTCGGTGGCGCCCTGCCGCCGCTGCGGCACCCTCACGTGCGTGGCGTGCCTGGCGCTGTCCGGCTCACGGGGGTGGTGCCGGACGTGTGATGAGCACTCGCGCTCGGGGCCGATCTCCCGGCGTGCCAGGGCCTCCGGTCTGCTGGGGGGCCTCGGCCTGTGCTGCGCGTTCGTCCCGGGCGTGCTCGGGCTGGTGCTCGGCTACGCGGAGCTGCGGAGCATCGAGCGGGGGGACAGCCCGCGCACCGGCCGCGAGTGGGCCAGGGCGGGCGTGGTGCTCGGGTGGCTGAACGTGGGGATGGCGGTGGCGGTGGGGCTCGTGGCCGCGTGGATCCGCCTCACCGGGAGCTGAGCGCCGGGCCGGAGCGCGAGGCGCTACAGCCCGCGGATCACCACCGACAGCGCGACCCAGAGCGCCCAGAGCACGCTGCTGCTGAAGAGGCCCAGCAGGAGCAGCCCCCGGCCCTTGCGCGAGTCCGGCGGCACGGCGCTGGCGTGGAGCACGACGGTGTGTCCCCACTTGTCTCCGTAGCGCTGGCTCATGAGCGAGTGGGCCATCGCCCGGTACGCGGGCACGCCCAGCGCGTCCACGCAGAGGGCCACGTTGCGCAGGAGCGCTCCCTTGAAGGTGGAGGGGGTGAGATCCTCCGAGGTGACGCGCAGCCGGAGCAGGGACTTTCCGACCGTGGCGCCGCCCACGGCCTCGGCCGTCACGTAGCACAGCAGCGCTCCGAGCAGGCTCCACGCGATGCTCGCGGGGCTCGTCAGGCGGACGGCGTGGACCGTCTCCTGGAGGTAGCCGTGGCCCGCGAGCACTCGCAACGCCAGGGTGCCGAGCGCGCCACCCGACACGACGACTCCCACGCCGAACAGCAGATCAATGACACGGGCCGCGAGGCGAAGGCCGAACCCGGCGGCGCTGTTGCTGGCCACCTCCACGACCATCGAGGGTGACAGTTCCATCGAGCCTCCCGGGAGCGAGCCCGCAGCGTACACGCTCCCGCGGTCCGCGAGCAGGCCCTCCGCGGAGCTTAAAGCTGGAAAGTGGGCGGGTAGAGCCACTCGAGGCCCTGCCACACGTCGTCTCTCCAGGCCGAGTAGTTGTGCCCGCCGGGGTACTCCCAATAGTGGACGCGGTGCCCGGCCTCCTGGAGGACGGGGAGCATGCGCCGGTTGCCATCGAGCAGCCGCTCGAAGACGCCGCAGTCCATCCACACCGAGAGCTGCCGGCGTGAGGCCCCCCGGGCCAGGTCGAACACCGGGAACTCGTAGTGCTCCAGGGCGAACTCGTTGTCCGAGATGGCGAAGGCACCGGACTGGCTGAGCACGCGTCCGAAGATCTGGGGGAGGCGCAGTCCGGTGTAGAGGGCCATCAGCCCGCCGAGGGACGCGCCGAGCACTCCATGAACGCCGGGGTTATACCGCTCGTCCTGGAGCTGCAGCTTCTGCCTGGCCAGCGGGAGCACCTTGCCAACCAGGAGGCCCAGCGTGGCCTCGCTGCAGGTGTACTCCACGGTCCGGGCCGGACCGCCGTTGGCCACCATGGCCAGCGCCACGGGCTGCATGCGGCGCTCGAGGATGAGGTTGTCCAGCAGCGTGGCCAGGCTCGCGCGGCGCAGGTAGTCCGTCCCGTCGAACACCACCACCAGGGGGTGAGGCCCGGCCACGGGAGGCTCATAGAGCACCACCTCGCGCGTAGCGCCGATGGCCAGCTCCGAGGTCTCCACCCGGTGGCGAGAGAGGCGGCCCCGCGCGGCTTTGTCCCGAGGCCGCCGAGCCAGCGGCGTGGGCTTGTGCTCGGGCATGGAGAAGAAGTGGTTGAAGTCTCCAACCCCGTTGTCGATGAGGCGGCGGTTGAGCGGATCCTTCACCCGCCGTCCCTGCGAGTCGAAGAGCGCGTACTCGACATAGGCCTCCCGAGGCAGCCTCAGCGTGCGAGCCCACAGCCCGGGTGACACCTGCTCCAGCCCGAGGGGCTCGCCGCGCCAGTCATGGAAGTCTCCGTTGACGAGGACGGGCCTGCGCCCGCGCCACACGAAGGTGGCCGTGTCTCCGTCGATGACGGGCGAGCCCTCCGCGAGGGCCCGTGCCTCCAGGATTTCAGCGCTGCGTCCTTCCATCGTCAGGATCGACCCCTGCCGTCGTTGCGTCCGTTGTTCCAGCGGAAAACGTATATGATGCGCCCCTCCCCCTCCTTCAGGAGAATGAATGTACACCCCGCACCTGGTAGCTGATGGGACCTACTACTTCGCTGGCGCGTATGATCAGGCCGGCATCGGCATGCTGCCGGTCAACTTCTACGCGATCAAAGGTAGCAAGAAGACCATCCTCATCGACACCGGCGCTCCGCCGCAGGCCGAGGATGCGCTGAAGGCGCTCAAGTCGGTGATCGATCCGAAGACCATCGACTACATCTTCATCACCCACATGGACATCGACCACTACGGTGGGCTGAAGCTCATGCTGGAGGAGGCCCCGCAGGCGCAGCTCGTGGGCAACCTCACCAACATGCTCAAGGGCGTCATGTGGGACAGCCTGGCGCCGCCGCGCTTCGCGGTGGTGTGGCCGGGGCAGGAGATTGATCTGGGGGACCGCAAGCTCCGCGCGGAGCAGGCCTTCCTCGAAGACACCTGGACGTTCTGGCTGTCGGACGAGAAGACCAAGACGCTCTTCGCGTCCGACACGTTTGGCGCGATGCAGTTCGGCCCGCCCGCTAACTTCTCCGAAGAGCAGCCCGCGGGCTCGTTCGCCTCTGGCTTCACCATGTGGCACCAGGCGAACTTCACCACCATCCCGATGCTGGACAAGAACCTCTACCGAGAGGCCTTCTCCGGGCTGCAGAAGCGGGGCTTCAAGAACCTGGCGTCGGTCCACGGCCCGTTCATCCGCAAGGACGTCGACCAGGTGTTCGAGCTGATCCAGGGCGTCCCGACGGCGCCGCCGCTGGGCGAGCCGCCGCTGCCTCCCTTGTTCAACCTGCGCTAGCCGGGTTCGGCTCGGGACGCGGCGCGCACGGTGCCGCGTCCTCGGCCATCAGCGGCCGGTACCTCGCCGCGGCGGCTACAAGCGCGTCTTCGAGCGCCCCATGGGGCTGGTCTCCCAGGCCTGCCGCAGGAACGCCTCGAAGAGCACCGCCTCGGTGTCCAGCCAGTGGAAGATCTGCTGGAGCACCTGCGGCGTGGTGGCCATCTCCGCGAGCAGATCAATGGCGCGCTCGGTGTGGGGGCCATCCTCCTCGGCGTGCAGCCGCATGAACTCCTGCGCCGAGACGGGGATGCCCGCCTTCTCCATACCCTTCACGGTGCTGGGGCTGCCCCGCGCGGAGTACGCCTCCAGCAGCAGCCCCACGCAGCGCATCGGGATGACCCCGGCCTCCGCCGCCATCATGTGGAATCTCTCCATCGCCAGGGAGGCCGGCGTGGCGATGGCGTCCGCTTCCTTCGGAGTCATCGGCAGCCCCATGGCCGCCAGGTCCATCAGGACCAGCTTCTCGTGGCCGATCTCCCCCATCACGGCCTCGCGCATGCTCTCGACGTTCGGGTGGTCCACGGGCAGCTTCGAGTAGGTGACGTACAGCGCGGGCACGGTGACCCGGACGTAGATGTAGAACTGCCGCAGCAGCGCGGCGTAGGTCTCCTTGTCCGCCGTGCCATTGTCGATGGCGACCTGGATGTCCGCGCGGAGCAGCTTGTCCACGCGCTCCTGGAGGAAGCTGGCGATCAGATCTCGGGTACTACCCATGGTGTCACTCCTTGCCGGACGGGGACGCGGCGAGGGCCGGCTTCTCGCCAATCAATGGTGCGGACGGTGGGGTGGGACGGGCGGCCTTCGAAGACTGCTCTCGCGAGGTGAGCAGCTGGGCCATCTCGAATGCGGTGATGAGCCCGTGCGCCTTGTCGAGCGTCTCCTGGTACTCCTCCGCCGGATCGGAGTCCGTGACGATCGCGCCGCCGACGTGGAACGTGAGCGCGTCGTCGCGCTTCACGAACGTCCGGATCACGATGTTCAGGTCCATGGCGCCCTCGAAGTCGATGTAGCCGATGGCACCTGAGTACACTCCGCGCTTCACCGGCTCGAGCGAGTCGATGATCTTCATCGCCTCGACCTTGGGCGCGCCGGTCATCGAGCCTCCTGGGAACGCGGCCCGGATCAGATCAATCGGACCCAGGCCCGGGTTCAGCTGGCCCACCACCGTGGAGACGAGCTGGAAGGTGAACGTGTGCGGCTCGACGGCCATCAGCTCCGGCGCGCGCACGGTGCCGAAGCGGCAGACCCGGCCCAGATCGTTGCGGCTCAGGTCCACGATCATCACGTTCTCGGCGCGATCCTTGATGGAGGTCTCCAGCTCGCGCTGCAGCCGCGCATCCTCTTCCGGGGTGGCTCCGCGAGGCCGCGTGCCCTTGATGGGCCGTGTCTGCGCCCAGCCCTCACGGTTGAGCGAGACGAAGCGCTCCATGGACGCGCTCATCACCTCGAGCTCGGGCAGGCGTAGGTACGCGGCGAAGGGCGCCGGGTTCACGGAGCGCAGCACCTCGTAGAGCCGCTGGCCGTCTCCCTCGCACTGCGCCGCGAAGCGCTGGGTCATGCAGATCTCGAAGATGTCCCCGGCCAGGATGTGCTCCTTCGCCCGGCGCACGCTCTCGAGGTACTGCGTGCGAGTGACGCAGGGCGTGAAGCCCGCGGCGCGCACCCCGTCCTCGTCGAGCCGCCAGCGGCTGCGGCGGCGCTCGGCCACCCACTGGCGCACCTCTTGGGCATTGACCGATGGGCGGGGAGGCTGCTTCGCCCGCTGCGACAGCGAGCGCATGGCCTCCTCCGCGAGCTGCTGGGCCCGCTCCACCGTCGGCGCGAACGCCTGGGTGATCAGCCACGTGCGCTGCCTCATCAGATCCACGGCGATCGTGCTGGTGCAGAACAGCAGGTAGGCGTCCGGGACGGCCAGATCGTCCTCGCCCCGGTCCGGCACGGAGGGCTCGACGGCGTAGAGCAGCTCGTAGCCCAGGTAGCCCGCCGCGCCGCCGAGGAACGGAGGCAGCTGGGAGCTGCGGGGGTTCGGCTCGGCGCGGTACGTGCGCATCAGCTCGCCGAGCACGTCCAGGGGGTTGCCTGGGACGGGCTGGAGCGCTCCCGGCGGGCCGACACGCACCTGAGCGCGCTTGGCCTGGAACACGAGGAATGGATCCCCGCATAGGAACGAGTAGCGGCCGAGCGTCGACGGTTCGCCAGGGTTCTCCAGCAGCACCATCGGGCCGCCGTCGAACACATGGCGCAAGCTCCACGGCTCGACGAAGTCCGGCAATTCTTCGATCACGAATCCGCGGCGAAGATCAGTCATGGCCATGCTCCGTGAGTGTCACATGCGCGTGCGCGCGAGGTAAAGGCTCCGCAGTTGATCCCACACAGGCCCAGGCCGTCCGCTGCCCAGGGCGTGGCCGTCGAGCTGCACGGCGGGCACGAGCTCCGCCAGGGAGCCGGTGAGAAAGACTTCATCGGCGGCGCGCAGATCCTCGGGCCGGAGGAGTTCCTCGCGCGCATCCAGGCCCGCCTCGCGGGCAATGTCGAGCACCTCGGCCCGGGTGACGCCCGGCAGGCAGCGGCTGGCCGGAGGCGTGAGCACCGTCTTTCCTCGCACGATGAAGAGGTTGGAGACCGAGGCCTCGGTCACGCAGCCGTCCTCGTCGAGGTAGATCCCCTCGTCCACGCCGCGCCGCCGCAGCTCCGCCTTGGCGATCACCGTGCGCTGGTAGCTGGTGCTCTTGATGGTGGGCAGCGGCCAGTCCTGGTGGCCGCGCGGCCAGAGCAGGGTCAGCCGTGCGCCTTGCGTGTAGAGCGCGGCGGGCCAGGTGCGCAGCGTGAGCGCGGCGACGAGCACCGTCGGCGTCTTGCACCCGGCCGGATCCAGGCCCGCGCTGCCCGTGCCGCGCGTCGCGGTGATCCGGAGATAGGCCTCGGGGAGCCCGGCGCGCTCGACGGCGCCGAGCACCGCCGCCTCGAGCTCCGCCTCGCTCGGGAGCGGCGGGAACCTCAGCTGCTCGGCGGAGCGCGCGAGCCGCGCCAGGTGCGCGCCCAGCCGGAACGGGCGGCGGCCATAGGTCCGCAGCGTCTCGAAGAGGCCGTCGCCGTAGAGCCAGCCGAAGTCGAAGGGCGAGACGCGGACGTCGTCAGGCGCGGAGAACACCCCGTTGTGCCAGACGCACCCCGGCGTTCCCGGCGCTGAGGGCGCCGGAGCCACGGCCGGGTCTTTCGCGTCCGCGGTGCGTGCCATGCGCCCTCCTAGCGAAGCGGGACTCCCAGCGACTTGCGCCCCAGGAGCAGCTTGGTCAGGTCCTCGGCCGGCGCCATCACCTGGGACGTGAGCGCGTCACGCATGTGGCGCTCGAGCGGCAGGAGCCCTGCACGCAGCCCCGACACCCCGCACACGCGCAGGCCCACGCGGCACACATCCACCGCCGCCTCGCTGGCGGTGATGCGCGCGCTCCAGAGCAGGTCCTGCAGCTCGGGCATCTTTTCGATCGGAATGTGCGCCTGGGGGCCCGGCTTGAGCTCGTCCATGCGCCGCGCCGCCGCCTGGATCAACGCCCGGGCCGCCTCTACCTTCGTGCGCATCTCCGCCACCTGGCGCTGCACGCTGTCGTACTGGGCCAGCGTCTGCTGCACGTCGGAGCGGTCGGCCCGGATGAACTGATGCGTCCGCTGCGTGAGGTGGGAGACCGTGACTTCGTACGCCGCGCGCGCGATGCCGAGCCAGACGGCGGAGAAGCCCACGGCCGCCACCGGGGCCATGGACGTGGCCCGCGGCAGATCCGAGACGTCGCCGCCGATCTGGTGCCACGCGGGCACCCGGCAGCCCTCGTACTTGAGCCCCGAGCTGGCGGTGGCCCGCATCCCGATGCAGTCCCAGACGCCGAAGGGCGCAACGCCTTCGCCCTTCACGCCCGGCACGATCATCATGGACAGGGAGTTGCTCGGCGCCGTCTCGGACTCGCGCGTGGTCAGGAAGACCCAGTCCACGTAGCGCGAGCCGGACACCACCGGCTTCGTCGCGTTGATCACGAACGAGTCGCCGTCGCGCCGCCGCGCGCTCACGCAGTGGTCGGCGTTGCCTCCCGTCCCTGGCTCCGTCGTGGCCGAGCCCACCAGGCACTCGCCGCGCGCGATGTTGGGCAGGAAGAAGTCCCGCTGCTGCTTCGAGCCGTGCTCCACCAGCATGATGTACTGGTTGTGGTGCATCACGTACATCATGGCGGTGGACGCGCACGCCGCGCCCAGCGTCTCGACGACGCGGACGAAGTCGTAGTGCGAGGCCCCCAGGCCGCCGTACTCCGTGGGCACGTACACGCCCAGCAGCCCCGAGCGCCCCAGATCGCGGAAGTTCTCGACGGGGAAGTTTCCGGTCCGGTCGTGCTCGGCGGCCCGAGGCTTCAGGCTCTCCTCCGCGACGCGCCGGGCGAGCTCCACTACTTCTACCCCCTTCATGACTGCTCCTTGCGAGTACGCTCGGCTCGCCGGTCGAAGAATCGCTGGCCCTTGCCCTCGGTCCTCGGCAGGGTGCCCGTGGGCAGCAGCTGGACCTCCACCTGGATGCCCAGCAGCCCCCGGAGCCGCGCGGTGATCTCCTCCACGGTCAACGAGGCGCCCGAGGCCGGCTCGGTGACGAGCCGGACGTGATCCCGCTCGAGGCGGTGGTTGGGGACGGAGGACTCGGGCGGCCCACCCGCGCCGCCATCCCCGGTGAGGACCTCGATGCGGTACTCGTCTCCCACGCCGGGGATCGCCCGCAGCACGTCCTCGAAGGTCCCGGGGAAGAACTGCAGGCCCTTGATCTTCAGGCAGTGGTCGTCGCGCCCGAGCAGCCCGCCCCGCGCGCGCGCGAACGTGCGTCCGCAGCGGCACGGAGCCCGCGTGAGCTCCACCCAGTCGCCGATCTCGAAGCGCAGGTACGGGCTGCCCTCGGAGTACAGGTTCGACACCACGAGGATGCCGCGCTGCCCCTCCGGGACGGGCTCGTAGGTGACTGGATCCACCACCTCGACGATGTGCGCGTCCTCCATGAGGTGCACGTCGATCTTCCCGTCCGGCTGCACGGCATGGCGGCAGGTGAAGCCAAGCGGGGCCTGGGCGGCCTCGGTGCAGCCAAAGTCGTCGTGGACCTCCGCGCCCCAGGCCTCCTCCAGGCGCGCCCGGGTGGCTGGGACCGCCGCGCCCGGCTCACCCGCGCAGACGAGCGTGCGCACGCCCTTGGTCCGCGCATCGCCGTGCAGCTCCGTCAGCCGGCGGGCCAGGGACAGCAGCCCCGAGGGCGTGCCGAGCAGCACCTGCGGCCGGAGCGTCTCGATGAAGAACGCCCTGCGCTCGGTGGGCATCGGGCCGCCGGGCACCAGCGCGCAGCCCAGCCGCTCCAGCCCGTGGTGCATGCCCCACGCGGCCACCGAGGAGCCGTAATAGAAGCAGTTCATCGCCAGCTGGCCCGGGCGGACGCCGTAGGACCACAGGGCGCGCGCGCACATCCAGCTCCACGTCTCGCGGTCGAAGCTGGTGTGCCGGAACACGCGCGGGCGGCGGGTCGTCCCCGAGGTGCTGAAGATCATCCACGCCGCGCCGCTGGCCCACCGCTCGTCCGTGATGGGGCTGAACGTCCCCCAGGGCGGGTGGCTCTCGATGCTGGGGATCCAGTCGTGCTTGCGGGTGATGGGCACCCGCCGCAGGTCCGCCAGGCCCCGCACGTCGGTGGGGCCCAGCCCCGCCGCGCGGAACCGCTCCCGGTAGTACGCGCTGTTCTCGTACAGGTAGCGGTACGCCGCCGCCAGCTTGTGCGACTGCACCTGCTCCAGCTCCGGGCGCGCCATCTGCTCCAGCCGGGGCGACCACATGTCCTCGCCCGCGGGGCGCTCGAAGTCGAACGCGTAGCGACGGACAGCGTCGCGGAACTCCTGGGCGGCGCTCATGCGGGTTCCTCGGCACGCGGGGGGGAGTGCCGCAGCTTCATGGCCACGTCGCGCAGCAGCCGGCTGCTCATCGAGGCATCGCCCGCGAGCCGCTCCTGCAAGCGCTTCTTGTCGATCTGTACGGCGGTCAGCTTCTTGGACGCGACACGGACCGTGGCGCTGCGCGGAGCGCCGGAGAGCAGGGACAGCTCGCCGACCACCTGGCCTACCGAGAGCCGCGCGAGGTCGCGCGCCTTGCTCCCGGAGCGGTCCAGCACGGCCACCTCGCCCTCGAGGATCTCCCACGCCGCGTCACCGGGCGCGTCCTGCTCGCAGAGGACATCGCCTTCCTCCGCCAGGAGCCACGAGGGCTCGCCGGTGAACACCTGGGGCGCCGCGCAGTAGTCCAGCGCGGAGAACCCCGGCGTCTGACCCGTCAGGTCCAGGTAGTGCGCGTGCAGGGCCATCTTCTCCACTCCCGGCATGGGGACGGGCTCGCCAATCCACACGTAGCCCAGGCGCTCCCACCAGGACTTGTAGCGCAGGTTCGCGATGCCGTAGACGTACCGCACGTTCTGCGAGCGCAGGTAGCTGCACGCCACCTCTTGCAGGAGGATGCCGAGCCCATGCGAGCGGAAGGCCGGGTCGATGGCCAGCCGCCCCATCAGGCACGCGCGGCCCGGGGGGACCTTGTCCCGATGCCAGACGTAATGCTCCCCGTGCGGCATGGGCAGGTCGGACTCGACCACGCAGCGCAGTGTGCCAATGGTCTTCCCCTCCACGCTGGCCGCCAGGGTGAAGGTGGTGGGCAGGGTGTCCCAGACGTCGACGTAGCGCTCGTTGTTCAAGTGTGCGGAGCCGAGATTGTAGTGCTCCTCGCCCACGAAGACCTGGTACCGCAGCGCGAAGGCGGCATCCAGTTGCCGTGGCGTCCGAGCCACCTCGATGAGGAGCTTCATGCGTACGCGCGCTCGGCTTGAGGGTGCTCCACCAGGGCCGCGCTCTCCGCGAAGCTGCTGCGGGTGGCCCCGTGGCGCAGGAAGTTCCCCAGCAGCCGCAGGCCCTCGACGGTGCCGATCGACTCCGGATGGAACTGGACCCCCACGACAGGCCAGGTCTTGTGCGCCACGCCCATGATGACTCCGTCCTCGGTCCGCGCGGTCACCTTGAGCACCGCGGGGACCGTCGCCGGATCGATGACCAGCGAGTGGTAGCGCATGGCCACCAGCGGAGAGGAGATATCCGTGAACAGCGCCGAGCCGTCGTGAAACACGGGGCTCTCCTTGCCGTGCATGGCCTGGGGCGCGCGGACAATGCGGCCCCCGAACGCGGCGCCGATGCCCTGGTGTCCCAGGCAGACGCCCAGCACCGGGATGCGTGCGCCGAGCTCGAGGAGCGCGGCCCGGCAGACGCCGAAGTAGGCAGGATCCTCGGGGTTGCCCGGTCCGGGGGAGAGGATCAAATGTGTCGGCTGGTGCGCGATCAATTGCGAGACAGTGATCGCGTCGTTACGAACCACGAGGGCTGCATTGCCGGTGAGCTCTCCAAACGCTTGATAGAGGTTGTAGGCGTAGGAGTCGTAGTTATCGATGATGATGACACGGGAATCGCGAGGGTTCATCCGCAGTTGCTCGAGTGGGGGGGTTCACAGCAACTTGCTTCACTGTTCCGGTGATACACATCCGACGAGAGCGTGGCGCCTCGTCTTCGGGCTGTCTTCGCTGACACCAGAGCGCGACCAGCTGGCGCGAAACAGCTGTTCGCGCCTCACACCTCCTGCGAGATGAGTTCCATTTCATCGTAGCAGTGGATCGCTCGCGGGCTCAACTGGCCCCCAGCGCCTTCATGGGTGTGCGTTTCGCGGCTCCGTGACGCGGCGCTTCCTTCGCGCAAGCTCATCCGTGTGTCGGCGCCACCGCTGAATCCCAAAAAAGAAGGGACCCCACACCGGGCCGCGAGCGCGGCACGGCGGGGGCCCCTGGAGAGGACTCAGGTCCTCGAGCTACTGGCGCGCGTCCGTCTCCGCCACGGGGATGGGGAACATGTCGTGGACGTGGTGTGACGGCAGATCGAGGGGCAGCTGGTTCAGCTTCCCGTACCGGCGCAGGTCGATCCAGCGGTGTCCGCCTTCGAACAGCAGCGAGTAGCGCCGCTGCTTGAGCAGCTCGTCCAGGATGTT
The DNA here is from genome assembly GCF_045802625.1 of Hyalangium sp. Lineage (NCBI taxonomy): Bacteria > Pseudomonadati > Myxococcota > Myxococcia > Myxococcales > Archangiaceae > Hyalangium > Hyalangium sp. Next base: position 47,582 of record NZ_JBJMQP010000147.1, read on the forward strand.
GTTCGCATCCAGGTCCGTGCGCGCCTCCAGCCCGCCCGAGGTGGTGCGGATGAAGTTGATGTCCTTCGCCGCCTCGGAGACGTTGCCCAGGCCGATGTTCGCCTCGGCCCGCAGGAGGATCAGCTCCTCGTTGCGGATGATGGGCACCGGCGCCGAGTTGGTCTGGTACATGGTGAACGCGTACTTGGACGTGAGGTCCTGGTACGTGCGCGCGTCCACCTGCCGGATCTTCTGCGTCACCCGATCATCCACCGCGCCGTTCGCCTTCTTGTCCGCGTCCGTGACGATGGAGGGGTGGGCGTAGATGTTGGGGCTGTTCAGGCCGTTGGTGGTGTCGCCCGAGCCCGTGCCGTAGGCGTAGTAGACGCCCAGCGTGAGCGGCTTCTGGGTGTCCAGGAACGACTCGCTCACGGCCTGCAGCGCCCCCGCCCAGTCCTTGCGGTACACGGCCACCCGCGCCTTCACCGCGCGGTTGAACTGGAGGAAGGTCTTCGGCGTGTCGAAGCCCGCGTAGCCGCTGCTGAGCGGGAACGGGAACTTCGCCCCGGCGCCCTCCAGCTGGGGTTTCCCCTCGTCGAGCAGCGCGTCGATGTGGGCCAGCAGCTGCTCCTTCGACTCGATGGGCGCCAGGGTGCTGGGGTCCCCGCCCACGTCAATGGGGCCGCCGTTCTCGTCACGCGTGGAGACGATGGCCAGGAAGTCCAACGCCTGCTGGGTGAGGGCGTAGCCGCGGATGGCCTTCTTGTCCTCGTCCGACACGCCCACCACCTTGTCCAGCGCGGCCAGCACCGTGTTGGCGTTGCGGATGTTGGTGTAGGGCTGCGCCCAGAGGTTGCCCCCGAACGCAGGGCTGCCCGGGTCGAGCGAGGGCGCCGCCAGCATCTCCGTCACGTAGCGCGGGTCCGCGCCATCGAAGGTGTACGACTCGCGGCCGAGGATGCCCAGGTGCGCCACGTAGCCGTTCTGCGCGGCCTTGGCGTTGCGGCCGCCAATCAGCAGCCCCGTGGCGGCCGAGTACACACCCGAAGGCGTGGGGTGGTCCTTGAGTGTGTCGATGCTGGGGTTGTTCAGGTCCGGCACCCCGAGGTCGCACGCCCCGAGGCCCAGGGTGGAGGCGCAGAGCGCCGCAAACAGCGTCTTCTTCATGTAGCGAGTCCTCATGGCGTTAGAACCCCACGTCGATGGAGGTCCAGAAGCTGCGGCTCGGGGGGAACGGAGCCACATCGATGTTGCGGGCGATGGCCTGGTTGCCGAAGTTGCTGACCTCCGGATCCAGCCCCGAGTACCCGGTGAGCGTGAGCACGTTGCGAGCGCTGAACGACAGCCGCGCGTTCTTCACCTTGGGAACCTGCGCCACCCACGAGTCGGGCAGCTGGTAGGTGAGCGTAATCTCGCGCAGCTTCAGGAAGCTGGCGTCCTCCACGTACACCCCCGCGTTGGTGGCCTGGTCCTTCAACCGCTGCTCGCCCGCGCCCACGTAGTCCGGCGAGTTCTGCGCCAGATCATAGATGAAGCGCGTCAGGTTGATGACGTCGCTGCCCTGCTGCCAGTCGAGCAGGAAGGACAGGCTCCAGCCGCGGTAGCGGAAGGTGTTGGAGAAGCCCACGCGGAAGTCCGGCTCGCTGTCGCCGATCTTCTTCACCACGCAGCAGGTGCCGTCCTCCTTCAGGCCGGCGTTGCCGACGATCTGCGTGGCGCTGGCGCCCTTCTCGATGCGGAAGGCGCCCAGGCCCGTGCCGAAGCCGCCGACGAGGAACGAGGGCACCGGCAGGTCCGTGATCTTGCTGCGGTTGAGGCTGAAGGTGGTGTTGGCGACCCACTCGAACTCGCCGCCGTTGAGCGGGTTGAGCTGCACCATCAGCTCCACGCCGCGGTTGCGCATGGAGCCGCCGTTGAAGAACTGGGTGGTGAAGCCCGTGGAGGGCGCCAGGGCGCGCTGCAGCAGCAGGTCGCTGATGTTGCGCTGGTAGACGGAGAACTCGGTGACGATGTTGCCGCCCATGAAGATGGCGTCCAGGCCGGCCTCCACCTCGCGCTGGCGCTCGGGGTGGATGTTCGGATCACCCGTGATGCCGCTGCCGATGATGCCCGGGGAGCCTTCGATGTTGTTGGTGGCCAGCAGCGGGCTGAACTTCTGGCCGTACTTGGGCTGGTTGCCCGTCTCGCCGTAGGCCAGGCGCAGCTTGAACTCGTCCACCACGGGGCTGAACGAGGGCACGCGGTAGGCGGTGGCCAGCTTCGGGTACATGAACAGCTTGTTGGGGTCGCCGTTGTTGCTGCCCTGCTCGCCGCGCAGCGCGCCAATCAGCGTCAGCTTCTCGTTGAGGAGGATGGCCTCCTCCTGCACGTAGTAGCCCCGGTCGCGCACCAGCTGGCGGTTCTGCCGCACGTTGATCTGCGTGCCCGAGTCCACGTTGGGCTCGCCCGCGTTGAGGTTGCGGCTGACGATGTAGAGCGACTCCAGGCTCCGCTCCTCGAGCGAGATGCCCGCCGTGGTGTTGGCGGTGATGCCGGTGCCCTCGGGCCTGAGGTTGTAGACGGCGTTCAGGCCGCCGTTGAGGTTGCGCACCTCGCTGCTGCCGGCCAGCGACGTGCCTGGCAGGCCGTCATCCACCGGCTCGAAGGCGAGCTCGGGCGGGAAGAGCACGTCGTTCTGCTGCTGGAACCGGTCCATGCCGAAGTTGGCCAGCACCTTCAGCTCCCGGCTCTTGTCCTTGTAGAGGTTGAGGGTGGCGTCCCCGGAGGCGATGAAGCGCCACACGTTCTCGTCGTTCTTCACCAGCGCCGCGGTCTGCAGCGGGTTGGCGAGGCTGCCGATGAACGGGTTGGCCGGGTAGGTGCCGTCCGCGTTGGGCTCCAGGTTGTAGAAGTTGGGCGTGAAGGGCAGCACCATGTGGTAGGTGACGCCCGCGTTGTCGTTGTTGGTGAGGCCGCGGTCGCTCAGCGTGTGGATGACGTTGGCCGAGGCGTTCACGTCGATCAGCGAGCCCAGCTTCTGCCCCACGTTGAGGCGGAAGGACTGCTTCTGGTAGCCGGTGTTGGAGATGATGCCGTTGTCGTTCTTGATGAGCGCCGAGCCGAAGTAGCGCGTGTCTCCGGACGCGCCGCTCACCGTGGCCACCGTCTCCGTGGAGGGGCTGCGGCGGCTGGAGAGCTCCGCCTCGTGATCATAGACCTTGCCCTCCTGGTAGTACTGGCGCGCCCGCTCGCCGAACACCGCCACCGCCTCGTCCTCCGAGGTGAAGTGGCGCGAGCCGATCTTGTTGGCCAGCGTGTACATGCCCACGCGCTGGGTGACGTCGACCTTCGGCCCGTCGCCGGCCTTGCCGCGCTTGGTGTTGATGATCACCACGCCGTTGCTGGCCTTGGAGCCGTAGATGGCGGCGGCGGAGGCGCCCTTGAGGATCTCAATGCTCTCGATGTCGTTGGGGTTCAGGTCCGCGACGCGGTTGACCTGGTTGTCCTGGGTGGGCTGCGGGTTGGAGCCGCCCGTGGACGCGGTGACGGCGAAGATGCCCGAGGCGATGGCCACGTCGCTGACGAGCACTCCGTCAATGACGTAGAGCGGCGCGGACTCCCCGTTGATGGTGGACACGCCGCGCATCCGCATCTGCAGGCCGCCGCCCGGCGCGCCCGAGTTGGACTGGATGTTGGCGCCGGCCACCTTGCCCTGGATGGCCTGGTCCACCGTGGCGGCCGGGGTGCGGTTGAGGGACTCGGCGTTCACCGTGGCCACGGAGTTGGCCAGGTTCTTGCGGGCCACCTCGGAGGCGCGGCCAACGACGACCATCTCCTCGGTGAAGCTGGGCTCCAGGGGGACGTTGACGCTCTTCTGCGAGGGGGGCACCAGCACGTCGCGCTGCTTGTAGTCCTGGCTGGAGATGTCGAGGACCACGGTGTCCTGGGGGATCTCCAGCGTGAAGTAGCCCTGCAGGTCCGTCTCGGTGCCCTTCGTCGTGCCCTTGATGATGACGCGCACCAGCGGGACGGGCTCGTTGGAGGCCTTGTCGTAGGTCCGGCCGCGCAGGATGCGCATGCCCGGGGCGGCCTTCACTGTCTCCGCGGAGGCCTGCGCCGCAGGGGGTGCGGCCGCTGGAGCCGCGGGGGGAGTGGGCGCGGCCTCGGCCGGTGCCGCGGTGGCGGGAGTCTCAGGCGCGGGAGCCGTGGCGGCAGGCGTCTGGGGAGCCTGGACCGCGGTGCTCGAGTCCTGGGCAAGCGCTTCGGATGAGAGGAGCGCGAGCGCGCACCCCGAAATCAACACCCGTCTCATCATTCGGTGTCTTCCTCTTCACGGATTGGCTGGATGAACGTCCCCCCGGATGGTTGGACCGTTCAGGAGTGAATCGTCTGTGGGGACGACGAGTGGAGTCAATGGGGCTGGGAATCAAACTCCCCCCTGCCAGGGAGGATCCGGGAGCGGGACGGACCCCCAGGGGAGGGTTGGGGAGCCCGCCCGCGCCGGCCATGGCAGGTGTGGTTGAATGGGCTGGGAGATGACCCTCCGCAAGCCGCTGGCCCTTCTTCTGGTGCTGCTCCTGCCCGCCGTCGCCCTGGGGTTCTGGGGGAAGAAGACCGACGAGGAGAAGCTGAAGGACGCGCTGGACTCCCTCAAGGTCCACCTCTACCTGGCCGGGAAGGCGGCGGTGACGAAGACGGCCGGCACGGAGGAGGCGAAGGCGGTGAAGGATCGGCTGCTCGCCGTCGCGGCCGGAGCCACGCACACGGTGCAGGGGTTGCAGGGCAAGGAGGGCGCGGCGCCGGAGGGGCCGAAGCTGTCCCTCAAGGACGTGGCGGGGCTGGGCAAGGCGCTCTGGGACATGCGCGCGGTGGGCAAGCAGCTGCTCGAGGAGGACAAGGATTCACTGCCCCCCGTACTCCCAGTGTTGCTGACGCCGCTCGGGGTGGAGCCCGAGCTGCTGGCGCTCCTGGATCGCCCGACGGACCATGCGGTGCTCTTCGTGGCGCTGACTCTGGTGAAGCTGCACCCGGATTCTCCAGTCCCCATCCCTCCGGAGCTCATCCTCTACGAGGGCTCGCGGATGGATCCGGCCCAGGTGAAGATTCCGGGGTTCACCTCGGAGCTCTACGTGCTGAAGGCCTACACCCTGGCGATGAGCGGGATGTGCGATCTGGCCGAGAAGGAGGCTCTGCGGCTCGACGCGCTGGGCCTGGCGCCGGATCCGGCGCAGGCGGCTGCCGGAGTGAAGCTGCTCACGGGCAAGGAGCTGTCGCTCTCACCCGAGCAGCTCGGCTCGGTCGAGGCGGCCACGCAGGTGCTCGCGCAGGGCTCGCTCGCGCTGTGCTTCTTCGGGCGCGGGGCATGGGAGAAGGGCCAGCAGGCGCTGGGGCGGTTCCTCGAGGCCGCGGACCGGGCCGGCATCGATGAGCCGGAGCTCCACCTCCTGCACGCCTACGTGGAGTGCAGCTCGAAGCTGCCGGAGAAGGGCAAGGCGCGGCTGGCGGCGTTGGCGAAGCGCAAGGCCCTCTCGGAGGACACCCGTGATGATGTGGAGTCTCTCCAGCGCGCGTGCGAGCAGGCGGACGCGGAGGGGATGCAGAAGATCGTCGGCAGGGCGCGGCTCGGGCGCGTCATCGTCTCCGTGGCCTGGGAGGACCTGAAGCGCAGCGGTCTGCTGGATGCGCTGGGGGAGCTGCCATGGGTAAAGGCGGTGCGAGACTTCGTCACCACGCTGGGCCAGGGCATCGCCAAGGTGCCTGGGGCCTTGAAGGTGTCCCTGGGAGGCAGCGGCTGGGACTGACGGTCAGGAGAGGCCGGCGGCCTTCAGCGCCAGCCCCAGCGCTCCGCCGCCGAGCACCAGCCACGCGGAGTTGAGCCGGTAGCGCACCAGGAGCCCGGCGCTGAGTACGGCGAGGCCCACGGTCCACACGTCCACCAACGCCGAGCGTCCCAGCTCCCATGTCACCACCGCCATGAGGGCGAGCGAGGCGACGTTGACGCCATCGAGGAAGGCCCCCGCCACCCAGGAGCGCCGCAGGCGCGGGACGAGCGGGCCGCTCACCGCCACGAAGAAGAAGGCCGGAAGGAAGATGCCCACGGTGGCCGCCGCCGCGCCGGGGACTCCTCCGAGGACGTAGCCGATGAAGGTGGCCGTGGTGAAGACGGGGCCCGGCGTCACCTGGCCCACCGCCACCGCGTCCAGCAGTTGCGCCTCGGTGAGCCAGCCCCACCGCGTCACCAGATCGGCGCGCAGGAAGGCGAGCAGCACGTAGCCGCTGCCGAAGAGGACCGAGCCCACCTTGAGGAAGAAGAGGAACAGTCCCTGGAGGCTGAAGGGCACGGCCGCTCCCGCCGCGGCGGTGGCCAGGGCCGGCCAGGTGGTGGGAGGCCCGAGCATGAGCGCTGCTCCCAAGGCGCTGCCGCCACCTCCCGCTCGGGCTCGCCGCCGGGCCCAGCGCCCGAGCGCCATGGCCACACCCGCGCTGAAGAGGACGGCCAGCTCCGGCACCCCGGCGATGGTGGCTCCCACGGACGCGAGGGCCACCGCCGCCAGCGGCCGTGTCTTGATGGCCGCTCGGCCCAGGCCCCACAGCGCCTGGAGGACGATGGCGATAATGACGGGCTTCACTCCGTAGAGCAGGGACTCGGCCGCGGGGAGGCTTCCGAAGCGAACATAGGCCCAGGCGATGGTGCCAACGATGAGCGCTGCCGGCAGGATGAAGCAGGCTCCCGCGACGAGCAGCCCGGGCCAGCCAGCCCGGCGGTGTCCCAGGTGGATGGCCAGCTCCGTCGAGTTCGGGCCGGGGATGAGGTTGGTGGCGCCGAGCAGATCGATGAACTCCTCGCGCGGCAGCCACTGCCGGCGCCGCACCACCTCGTCCTCCATCATCGCGATGTGGGCCGCCGGGCCGCCAAAGGCGGTGAAGCCGAGCCGGAGGAACAGGAGGGCCACCTCGGCGAGGGGATGCTGAGCGCCGGGCTGGGCAGGCGATTCTTCGCGCGGAGTGCTCATGCGGATCGCCCGCGTGGCCTGCCGGGCTCCGTCGAGACGAGCTCCGCCGTCACCTCCGCCACCGATGTAGCTCCCGCGAGCGCCATCACGTGCGCCGTGTCCTCTCGCAGCTCCGTGAGGACACGCTGGACGCCCGCGGCTCCGTCCGTGTCCCCCGCGCCACCGGCGTAGGAGTCGAACACAGGCAGCGGGAGCACGGCGTAGGGCGTCATGGCCCCGAGACTGACACAGCCGCATCAGCTCGCAGCACGATTCAGCGCGCCCGGATGGGCTGCCGCTCACGAGGAGTGAGCCCCACGTGGGCCAACCGCTCCAGCCAGTTGCTGGCATCCGAGTCCGAGAGCCCATGCAGGAGCAGCTCATACGTCCGAGCGGCGCCCGGCATGGGCGGCAGGGAGCGTCCGAAGACACACGAGATGCTGCCCGGTTGGCCCACGAGGTAGTTGTAGTTGCCGTTGACGGCCCACTCCACCATCCAAACCGTCGGATCCTCCGGCACGAGCGCCGCCACCTCCTCTGGAGGCCCCAGCACGAACCGGCACTCCCTCACGAGCTCCGCGTGCGAGCGGTGGACCTCATAGAGCTCCCGGCCCGGCCCACCCCGGCGTGTGACGAGCAGGCCGTGCACATCCCCCTCCTCCAGCAGCCGATCCCGCTTCGGCGCGTCGGGCAGAGGCTCGTAGGGAGTATGGGCGGCGCCTGGGTACACATCCGCCAGCCGGGGCAGGGCAGCGCCAGGCCTCAGCTCGCAGAGCCACCGCTCGGAGCCCCCGGAGGAGCGAAGGCCGATGGGACCCAGGAAGGTGATGGGCAGCGGGCGCCCCTCGCCCGACACGCTCAGCGCGAAGGAGAACTGCTGGGGCGCCAGTCCCGTGAGCAGCACGTCGGCGCCGGGGATGATGTCCGCGTGGCGGACGATGCTGACGGTGGGCCTGCGGCTGGCGAACTTGCGCCACTTCTTGGGCACCGTGGGCGGCCAACGCCACTCCAGCTCCGGAGCCCAGAACTTCTCGATGACCTCCTCGATACGCGTCCACGTGTCGCCATCCGCGTCGATGCGGAACGAGGTCAGCCCCAGCTTCGTCCCGGTGCAGCGAAGCGACCAGCCCTCGGGAGACTTCACCTGGAGCCGGGGATCCGTGCTCGGAGTCAGGGGCCGGGCCAGCCGCACCTCCCAGCGCCCCGGCGTCCACACAGAGACCTCCCACTCCTGGGGAGGCACCGTGGAGGAGCGCTCGGGGCCGGTGCGCACGGAAGCGGAGCGCAGGGAGGAGACTTCGCCGAACTCGCGCAGGAAGTACTCCACGAAAGCAGGCACCTCTGCGAGCGGGAGCACGTCCGGAAATGGAGCCATGGGGTCTCCTTCCTTCAGCAACGCGCGAAGCGTACCGAGGAGGGCTGACACGAACGGGGCTCCGAAGCGCGACTGCCGCACTTCGCAGGCATCAGTGCGCGCCGATCAAACCTTCCTGCACTCCCGTGGCCTTCATGGGCGAGAGCGCCCACTCGAGGAACCGATCGAGGACGGCTCGCGCGTCGTCCGCACGGTCCTTGCCGCGGAAGCTGTGATCATGGCCTGGCAGGTACAGATAGAAGACCGGGCGGGATCGGTCGCGCATGAGCTCGACCGCCAGGAGATCGGCGCTTTCGATGGGGACGCTCTCATCCTCCGACCCATGCGCGATGAACACCGGAACCCGGCTGGCGCGCAGCTCTTCCAGCGGTGTGGTGTCCACCGCGTAGCTGCGCCAGCGCGTCAGGCTGTGGCCATTCCAGCGCCCCCGCGCCGCCGGATCCGTGACACGCAGGACTTCATCGAACGCCGCTCGCACCCCTCCCGGCTCCGCGTCGCGCCGGGCGAAGAGGACCTCGTCAAAGAGCTGTGAGGGCCCCGCGCCCGCCATGATCCCCACCGCCGCCACGCGCTTCTCCCCGAGCAGCCGCGTCACCCCCGCGGCCACATCCGCTCCCTCCGAGTGGCCCACCAGCAGCACCTGCGTCACCCAGGGCTGTGCGGCCAGCGCGGTGATGGCGTCCGCCACCGCACGCACCCGCTCCGGCTTCGCCACGTGCCGCTCGTACTCCTCCGAGCAATCGCTCATCCCATCTCCGCTGTAGAGCTCGAACGAGTGCACCCCCACCTTCTCCACCGTGGCCACGTGCAGACCGGCGTGGGCTTGCATCAACGAGAGGGCAAAGGTGAGGCGCGTCCCCGTGAGGCGCTTGCCCTCGCGCTCCAGGTGGAAGAACAGCGGCGTGCACCCGGATCCGGCCAGCAGCACGAGCAGGGGGCGCGGGGTCTCGTCGTGCATCACATACACGTCCAGCGCGGGAGCCTTGGCGCGGCTCAAGCTCCAGCGCTCCCAGGGCTCGAAGGAAGTAAGCCCGAGCCGAGTGAGTGGGAGCCCCCGCGTGGGCTCGGAGGCTGGACCCGTCCGCGCCCCCATGCATCCTCCCAGTGTGGCCAGCAGCGCCAGGCCTCCGAGCCAGGGTTGCCATCCGCCCTCATGCCTCATCGTTCCTCCTGTGTTCCCGAAGAGCCGTCCGAGAGTCGTGCGAGCCACCTACCCCACAGGCCAGCAGATTCGTTTCACCCGCTATGCATAGACTCGGCGCAGTGAGGTCACCGCATGAAACTGTCTCGTTCCCGCCTTTCCGTCGCGCTCGTGGGCTTCCTGTCCGCGGGCTTCCTGTTGCACGCCTCCGCCGCCGAGCCTGCCAAGACGAAGAGCAGCCAGCCGTCACCCAAGGCCAGCGATGCGAAGCTGCCCGGCCTGGCCGCGCCGGACTACATCCCCGAGACGGCGCGCACCCTGCTCCGTAAGAAGATGGAGCGCCATGGCCAGGACGCCCGAGAGCTCATGTTCGGCGTGACGCTGCTCCAGTACGACATCGCCAAGGCCGCGGCGCAGCGCATCGCGTCCGAGCCCCGGTTCGTCCGCCCCATCGCCGGAGGCGAGGATGACCTGAACGCCCTGCTGCCCGAGCGCTTCTTCGTGCTCCAGGACGAGTCCCGCACCCGCGCCCAGGCCGTGGCGACGGCGGCTGAGAAGAAGGACGACAAGGCGCTCGCCGAGAGCTACGGCCGCCTGGTCGAGACGTGTGTCGCCTGCCATTCGGCGTACCTGCACCGTCAGTGAGCAGGCACACGACCCTCCAGGGTGTGTCGGAGCGTGGCCCCGGGTACGATGGGGCTCCCCCCACCCCTCCTGGAGGCCTCTCCTCTTGAGCCCTGAGATCCAAGAGTCCAACACCCAGTTCCGTGGTGCCTGGCGCCACTTCGCCGTCCACAGCCCGAACGGCGAGGCGTTCGACAGCCCGGACGTGTCCATCGCCTCCACCAACGGGCCCTGGGGCATCCTGAACGCGGCCTTCCTCCCCTCGCCGGTCGAGACCGAGGCCGCGCTGGAGCGCTCCGTGGCCGCCGCCGTCCAGTACTTCGCCCCGCGCAAGCTGGGGTGGATGTACGTCGCGTGCGAGGACTGGGTGGCGCCCAGCCTGCGCGCGAAGGCTCCCGAGGTGATCGAGGCGCACGGGCTGAAGCTGGCCATGAGCGTCATGGGCATGGTGGCCGAGCGCCTCGCGCCGCCCACCCGGCCGCCGCCAGCCCTCGACATCCGCCACGCCACGGACGTCGAGGCCCTGACCCACGTCGCGGACATCAACGCGATCGCCTACGCCTCGCCGCTGGAGGTGGCGCGCCAGTCCATAGCCAACCCCGCTCTCTTCCAGGCGGACAACCGGGGCTTTGTCGGTTACGTGGAGGGAAAGGCCGTGTCCGTGGCCGCGGTCATGCAGGTCCACGGCGTCGCGTACGTGGGGAACGTGGCCACGCTCGAGGCGTACCGCAAACGCGGCTATGCGGAGGCCGTCATGCGCCAGGCGCTCCAGGATGCTCGCCGGGTCTGGGGAATGGAGCGCACGGTGCTGCACGCCACGGATGCGGGGCGGCCCATCTACCTGCGCATGGGCTACCGGGATGTGACGCGCTTCGCGTTCTACATGCCCACTGACGGGCACTGAGCGCCGTCAGCGCAGCAGCCGCTCGAAGGTGACCACGCGCATGGCCAGGAGCGTGGTGACTCCGGCGCCCGCGGCATAGAGCGCCGCGAGCACTCCGGCGGCGAAGGTGGCGCCCGGCACCACCGTCATCAGCCCGAAGCTGCCGAGGATGATGGGGCCCAGCACCAGGCCGTTGAGGTTGCTGGCCGAGCGGAAGTCTCGCGCCAGCAGGCTGACGAGCAGCGCGGTGCTGGTGGAGCACGCCAGGGCGCACAGCAGCATCCCCACCAACATGAGCACGTAGCCCGGCGAGCCCAGCCCCCGCTCGAGCAGGAGCACCGCGTCCACGCAGAACATCCCCAGGCTCACGGGCCCGGCGAGCGCGAGGACGGCCAGCAGCTTCGCCAGCAGGATGTGCCCCACCCGCACCGGCAGCGCCACCAGCAGCTCCAGCGTGCGGGTCTCCCGCTCGGAGATGAAGATGTAGCTCGCCGTCACCGCCGGGCACAGCAGGCTGCCCGTGGCGATGAGCGGCGTGAGGATGAACCAGAGGATGGCTCGCGGATCCTCTCGCAGCTCGGCGAGCCCTGGGGGCAGCTGCACCTCGGGGGGCAGGCGCAGATCCTTGGGGGAGGCCGAGCTCATGCTGGCGATCTGCGCCAGCGGCATGAGGAGGATCATCAGCAGCGGGAGGAAGAGCGCCGTGAGCATTGCCCCCCGGTTGCGCAAGAGCTGGCGCAGCTCCTTGCGGAACAGCAGCCTCACCTCACGCGCGAGCATGGTTGTCTCCGACGATGTCCAGGAAGAGCTGCTCGAGGCTGGGCGTGACGAGCCGGCACTCGTAGACGTCCACGCCCAGGGCCAGCAGCCGCCGCAGCAGCTCCGGGGCCTGGGTGGTGGGCTCCGGCATGGAGACGAGCACCGCCTCCTCGTCGCGGCGCCCGGGGTTGCCCAGCTCCGTCAGCGCCGCCAGCAGCCGCTCGGGGCCTTGGGCCGCTCGCAGGGACAGCATCACGGGGACGCGCTGGCGCAGGTCGGAGATGCGCTCGTGCAGCACCACCTTCCCCTGCCGGAGGATGATGGCGCTCTCGCACAGGGCCTCGGCCTCGGCGAGGTTGTGCGTGCACAGCAGCACCGTGCGGCCGGCCATGACCCGGCGCAGGAAGGCGTGCACGTCTCTCATGGAGACGGGATCCAACCCCACGGTGGGCTCGTCCAGCAGCAGCACCTCCGGCGAGCCCAGCAGCGCGGCGGCGAGCGACAACCGCCGCTGCGTCCCTCCGGACAGCTCGGCCATGGGCCGGCGGGTGTAAGGGCCCAGCCCGAAGGCCTCCACCATCTCGGCGATGTCTCCCCGGCCGTACAGGTCCCTCACCAGCTGGAGGTAGTCGCTCACGAGCAGATCCCGGTACATGCCCGGGAGCTGGGGGACGATGCCCACGCGGCGCCGGGCCTGGAGGAAGGTCTCGTCCTCCACGGCCAGGCCGAAGAGCCGCACCTGCCCGGACGAGGGGCTGAGCGCGCCGGTGAGCAGCCGGATCAACGTGGTCTTCCCGGCGCCATTGGGGCCGAGCAGACACGCCCGCTCCCCCGCGGCGATGCGGAAGCTCACACCCGCGAGCGCCCGGACCTTCCCCGGGTAGTCCTTGATGACGTTGGTGACTTCCAGAGGGGGATCAGCCCGGTCCGCCATGCCTCGGAGATATCCGGGAAACGGGGGCCACTCAAACGAATGGCCTCACCGCCGAGGCTTTCGCGTCCTCCGGGCCGGCTGGGGTGGGGAGCGGGTGGGCTTCACGGGCGCCTGCTCGCGGAAGGACCAGGGCTCGAAGAGGCGCAGGAACGGGCTGCCGTAGTGCTGGTACGCCGCCCACGTCCGCGTCCCGGAGGAGGTGGTGGCGATCTCCCGCCGCGCCACCTGCATGGCCTTGTGCATGGGCAGCATGGGGCCCCGCTCGTAGCGGCCGTCCTTGCCTCGGCGCAGGCCCAGCAGCCCGGAGTAGAGCGTGAGCGAGAACTGCCGCGCGGCGAAGTCGTCCACCGGCCACGCCGTGCACACGAAGTTGGACACCCCGCGCTCGAAGAAGGACTCGGCGAACGTGGGCGCCAGGTCCACCGAGCGCAGCTCCGAGCGGTCCGGCGTCTTCCCCGACTCGCACGCGTTGGAGAAGACGAAGGGCGGCACCCGGTCCAGCCGCCGCAGCTCGTTGGCCGTCATGCGCTCGCCCCGGCTGAACACCCAGCCGGAGGCGGCCTTGTCCGCCTCGTCGTACACGCAGTGGCCCGCGAAGTGGAGCACGTCGTACGGCTCGGTCTTCATCAGCAGGTGGCGCAGCACGTTGGTCCGCGTCGCGTCATGGGGCCCGAACAGCTTCACCACCTCCACGCGGTTGGGGCCCTGCGCGTACACCTGGTTGAAGCTCTCGAAGAGCTCCGCCACCTCCAGGCCCTCCTGCTCGGCGCCCGGCAGGTGGTTGTCCTCGGCGGGGTCGGCCACCACGAGCACCCGCAACACGCGCCGGGGCGGCGGGAAGGGCTCGGGCGGCGGCGCGAACGTGGTCCGGAGCTGGCGCGTCAGCCCGCGGCTCGTCCCCAGGAAGAGCTCCAGCGCCGCCTCTGGATCGTCCGACAGCTCCTCCGAAGGCACCTCCGCGTCCGACTGCGCGAGCGCCTCCCAGTGGATGCGCGCCGTGGACGCGTCCAGCATCAGCACCACCGGGTTGTCGCGGTGCCGGTAGAACTCGGAGCGCAGCTCCGCGGGGACCAGGAGCTTCTCCAGGAACTGCCCGTGGTAGACCTGCTTCACCGGCTTCCATTCGGCGGCCAGCTCGTCGTTGGCCTGCATCACCAGCACCGGATCAATGGGCACCACCCGCTCGGGGATGGCTGCTCCCTCGGTGATGGCGCCGAACCGGTAGCGCTTGTGCTCCAGCCCCAACGTTACCCGCGTGGGGATGGGGTTGCGCTCGGTGTACTCACCCTGGGTCAGGGCCTTCGGCTGCGCCAGCTTGCGGCGCAGCTCCGCCGGGCGCAGCTCCTCGAAGTCGAGCTCCAGGTGGGGTGACTTCTCCAGCCGCCGGACCTCGGCCTTCAGCGCGTCCTGGATCGCCTGGGCCTTGGCCGCATCCACCTCCACGAAGGTGACGCGCTGCAGGAACGCGGTATCCGAGCCGGACGTCGCCTGCTGCAGGCCGCGGATCCACGCGCGCACCGCCTCTTCCACGGAGAGGTTGCCCTCGCCGGTGCCGATCATCACCGTGGCCAGGTGCTTCTTGCCCATGCGGCTGAGCGACCAGAACAGCTCACGCACGGTGACGGTCAGCTCGGGCATGCCGAAGCGCCCTGGCACGCCCATGCCGATCAGGACCACGAGCCGGCCCGGCGAGCGCGGATCATCCACGAAGAAGGGCTGTCCCAGCTCGCCTCGGAGCACGCCGCGCTCCGAGTACTGCGTCAGCAGCAGATCCGACTCCTCGAGCACCTCCTTGGCGCGGCCCTGGTGGGCCAGCAGCGCGCGGCTGATCTCCTCATCCAGCGCCCGCTCCGCGCGCTGGGGGACGACGCCCAGGTAGTGGCCCACGGAGAGGGCATCCACGGGCAGCCCCCGCGCCTCGTCTCCGTCGAACGACTGGATGTACCCACGCGCCACGCGCACCTCCACCCGCACCCGCTGCGGCGCGGGGCCCGAGGGCTGCGCCTCCGGGACGAACGCCTCGGTGGTGCCGAGCATCGCGCTGGCGAGCAGCTCCTGCATCCGCACCTCATCCCGGGTCAGGTAGGGCGGCGCTACGCCTCGCGTGCTCCGGGCCTGGAGCTGCTCCACGAGGTGATCCATCTCCTGATCCATCTGCGCGCGCTGCTCCTCCAGCATCTGCCGGGCGACTGGATCATCCTTCTTCGGGCCGCGCACCTGGACGGGGGACGTGTCGGCGAGCTGCGTGGTGGTGCCTCGGGAGAGCAGCTCCTCCACCGCGCCCAGCACCCGCCCATCGAGCGTCAGCGCGGCGTGCGCTGCCTCCACGTACCAGGTGGGAACTCCGTCCATCAGGCCCAGCGAGTGGGGCACGCGGCCATCCCCCGCGAGCGTCGTCGTGTACGCCTCGGGAGACCGGAGCTGATCGGCGCGGGTGAGCCCATGGAGGGTGGGGCGGTTGTAGCCGGCGACGTAGATCATCCGCTCGGGATCCACCACGTTGGCCAGGCGCTCATGGTGCGCGCGGGCCTCGTCCAGCCGCGCCTGGGACACGCGCAGGTCCCCATAGGTGTCCGCGTGGTAGAGCGGCTCCATGTCCTTCATCACCCGGGGCGAGGGCAGCATCTGGTAGGTGCCCACGAAGGTGTTGAGGATGGACAGCAGCTCCGTGAGCGAGTGCTTCAAGTCCAGCCGCGCCAGCCAGCGCACGAGCGTCTCCAGCCCGGTGATGACCTGGACCGCCGCGAACGAGCCATGGTTGGGAGTGCCCAGCATGACGAGCCGGCCTCCCCGCGCGCCCGGCTGATCCGGATCCCGGTCCCACATCGAGCGCCAGCGCTGGGGGTAGGCCTGGATGAAGGTCCGGGCCACCAGTCCGCCCATCGAGTGGCAGACGAAGTGCACGGGGGCATCGTCGGGGAACCAATTCCGCAGCCGCTCCTCGAGCGCCGCGGCCGAGTCCCGCAAGTCCCTGCGCCAGTCGAACCAGAACGTCTGCACGTTCCAGTTCGCCGAGAGCGAGAGGATGAGCTCGCCGTAGAAGAGCTTGAGGATGCCCGAGGCGCGCACGTCGAACTCCGTGCGCCCCGTGTCATCCAGGCGGAAGTGGCCGATCTGCCCGGCCACCAGGCGCAGCGGGTTGACCCAGATGCGGTGCGAGTCGTTGCCCGAGTACTCGGACAGCTCGCTGCCCATGATGCCGGGCATCACGACGACGTTGCCTCGGGGGCCTCGAGCCCCACGGGCGGCGCTGGAGCGGCGGAGCGCCATCGTGTGGAGCCGCTCGAAGCGCGCGTCCCCGAAGTACGCCCGCAGGGCGCGCTCCTCGTCCCGGCTGGGACGGGACAACAGGGCGGCGAACAGGTCCGGCTCCGCGGCCTCGACGCGGGCGATAAAGGCTCTCTCGTCCATGGGCGTTGGCATGGACGGGAGCGTACACAGAAGGCATGGCGCGCAGCAGCGGTTCCGAGAGCCCGCCGCTACGTGCTGAACACCTGTGCTCCGTCGCACCGCACCTCACGCAGTGCGGCAGAGCAGAGCCTCAGCTCGCCGAGCCCTCGACGTAGCGGCGCTTGTGGTCGCGGATCTCCGCGAGGCGGAACGTCCCCGCCGCGGGGGCCATGGACTCCGGCGCGTCGTACGGCAGCTGCATGATGCGCTCGTACTCCTGGATGGACACGCGCTCGCGACGGGCCAGCACCGCCTCCACATCCGTCTGAGCCATGCGCCGGGCGGCCTTCTCGCCCACGACACCGGAGTAGAACTCCGCGCAGCAGCCGCTGCCATAGGAGAGCAGGCCGATGCGCTGCCCGCTCAAGGCCGCGCCCTCGCCGTGCAGCAGCCCCGCCAGCGCCAGGTACAGCGACGCGGTGTACACGTTGCCGATGCGAGCGTTGAGCGTCAGCGACGAGGCCACCTGCGCCTCGTAGCTGGAGGCGGATTTGGCCAGCTCCTCGCGGGCCTCGGCCGTGGCGGCGGGCGTGTTCGAGGCATCCTCCAAGTCACAGAGCCGCAGCTGCGTGTGCGCCTTGCGCGCCATCTTGCAGAAGGGCACGTGGTAGAGGATGCGCGCGAGCTGCTCGCCCGGCAGCGTCGAGCCCCAGCGCACCACCTCGTGCGCCAGCGCTTGCTCGCGCCAGCCGCGGTACGCGCCCGAGAGCGCCTCCAGGTAGCACTGGATGGAGTAGTGCCCATCCACCACCGCCTCGCGCCGGCCCACCGGACGCCAGAAGTCATACACGTCCATGCTGCACACGCCGTTGAGCCCCACGTCCAGCGCGAGCAGGTCCGGCTGCTCGGAGACGAGCAACGCCACCGCACCGGCGCCCTGCGTGGGCTCGCCCGCGGTGTTCAGCCCGTAGCGAGCAATGTCCGAGCACACCACGATGGCCGAGCGCCCCGCCGCCGCGCCCGAGGCGATCCACTCCGTCGCCGCCATCAGGCCCGCGGTGCCGCCGTAGCACGCGTGCTGCGAGTCGAAGACGCGCATCGCCCTGGGCAGCTTCAACAGCCCCTGGACGTGCGCGGCCACCGGCTTGGAGTGGTCCACGCCCGTCTCCGTGCCCACCACCAGCATGCCAAGGCGGGCCGGATCCACGTTGTGGGTGCGCAGCAGCCGGGCCGCCGCGGTCGCCGCCAGCGACACCGAGTCCTCGCCCGGATCCGCCACGGCCATCTCCCGCGCGCCGAGCCCCGCGGTGTACTTGGCGGGATCCACCCCGCGCGCCCGCGCCAGATCCTCGATGTCCACGTAGCGGCGGGGGACGGCGATGGCCAGTGCTTCGATTCCGACGTGTCTCTTCATGGCTTCTCACCCACCGCCGTGGGGGGCACCAGGGAGAGCACCGTCGCCGAGTCCGCCCCAGCCACGGAGGCCCCAGGCACCGCCAGCCCCGTGAAGAACAGATCCACCATCCCGGAGATGATCTGCTCCTCCGTGAGCCGCCCGTCCGGCTTGAACCACTTGTAGACCCACAGCACCATGCCCAGGAACGAGAACGCCACGATGGTGGGCTCGAGCGGGCGCATGCGGCCCTGCTTCACCGCCTCGGAGAACGTCTCCTCGATGAAGCGCACGTACTGCTTCTTGCGCCGATCGATGTACTCGCGCGCCTCGCCTTGGAGCGTGGCGTGCTCGTGGAGGATGATGATGACCTCCTTGTTCGCCCCATGCGTCACCAGCTCGATGTTGCGCCGCATGCACGAGCGCAGCCGCTCGACCGGATCCGCGATGTCTCGCACCTTGGCGAGCACCTGGCCCTCGAACAGGTCCATCCCGTAGCTCATGATGGACGACAGCAGCTGCTCCTTGTTCTGGATGTAGTGGTAGAGCCCCGCCTTCGTCAGCCGGCACGCGTCGGCGATCTCCTGCATGGAGGTGCCCTCGTAGCCGCGCTCGCAGATGAGGCGGGCCGCCGTCTCCAGAATGGCCCGGTAGCGCTCTCCGTCGTCCGGCTTCCGTCCCACGGGTGTCACGTGTGTCTCCTTCGGTCAGCCATGGCTGGGCGGTTGGCCTACCGACCGGTCGGTAACACGGCCTGACGCGAGCAGTCAACGCCTTCTTCACCGAGGGAGCACCGAGCTATCGCCGCCGCGGCCCACCGTCAGGCCGAGCCTCGAGCCGCCCGCTCCCAGGCCCGCTCCAGCGGCGCTCAGCCCGCGCGGTTGCGCGCGTCGAGCTCCTGCAGCCGCTCCAGGGCCCGCACCACGCCGTCCACGTTGCGTAGCACCACGTAGTGCTTGGTGACGGACTGCAGGTGCTCGCGCGCCTCGGGCCGCAGGTCCATTCGCTCGTACAGGCTGGCGAGGCGTTCATGGACCTCGGTGCGCTTGGGCTCGAGCTTCAGCACGTGCTTCCAGAGCGATACGGCCTTGAACACCATGCCGTCACGCTCGTGGGTGTCTGCCTGGCTCAGCAAATCGGTCACCGTGGGTCGTCGCCTGCCGCGCAAGAAGTCCTCCGAGCGCCTGATCAGATCAGCAAAGGCTCTCTCTCACAAGCCTCTGGGTAGTTGCTTGTCGCACATGCCTGGAGGGGCCAAACGTGGGAGGAAAGGTAGTTAAAGGTAGGTGGAATACAGACTGTCAGAGGGGTTGTTCAAGGTGCGGAACTCGAAAGACGGCGTTCTCGTCGTCGCTCAAAAGAGTCGAACCCGCAGTCCGCCGGTTAGCGGCGGCGCGTGCTTCCGGACAGCAAACCCCTCCAAGGTGCTCGGAGCGCGCGCCGCCGCTTCTTTTTGAGCTTCTCGGGCTTCTGCTCGGCTCAGGCCTGGAACTTCTGTGAGCGCCGACACGGGAGGAGAGGGATGGTGCGCGTCGTCGAGGGGGATCTGCTGGACCAGCGCGTGGAGGCCATCGTCAACGCGTGGAACCGGAACATCATCCCCTGGTGGCTGCTGCTACCGCAGGGCGTGTCCGGAGCCATCAAGCGGCGAGCGGGCTATCAGCCCTTCCGGGAGCTGGCGCGCGTGGGGCCCATGCCGCTGGGCACGGCGGTGGTCACCTCCGCGGGGCGGCTGCCCTACAAGGGCATCATCCACGTGGCTGGCATCAACATGCTCTGGCGAGCGTCGGAGCGGTCCATCCGGGACGCGGTGGTGAACGCGCTCGCGCGAGCCCGGGAGCACGCTTTCCAATCGCTGGCGTTTCCCATCATCGGCGCGGGCAGCGGCAGCTTCGACGAGGCCCGAGCGCTGGAGGTGATGGGCGCGGCGCTGGAGGCGGGGGCGGGGGAGCTGGACGTGACGGTGGTGCGCTACCGGCGGTGACGAGCGGCTCGTCTCATGCGCGAGCGCCGACTATGAAGCGCGCATGAACCCTGCCGCCACTCGCCTGCTGGAGCTGTTGACCACGCTGCCGGTGGATCCGCCGCCGCCCGAGGAGTCCGCGCTGCTGGAGCTGGAGAAGGAGACCCAGTACGGCGCGTGGCTGCTGGCGTTCGGGCGCAAGGTGAACCACTTCACGGGCTCGGTAGATGACGTGGAAGCGTGGCAGCGGCGCATGCGTGAGGCGGGCGTGCCCATGAAGCCAGACATCGAAGGTGCGCCGGGGACCCAGCTGAGGCAGACGGCCGCGTAGGAGCAGGGGGCTCCTCATCCACCCCATTCAAGGACCACGTAAGGGACTCCGGGCTGCTCGCACAGGCCCTGGGCCGGGGACGCGTGTCTGGCTCGACACGCGTCTCCCGGCCGCAGCTGATTCAGCGGTACGCGACCGCCGCCAGGTTCGCGACACCGTTGAACCGGGCGACGTTTCCGACATTGACGTAGAGGTTGGCGACGTTGATGTACGGAGTGAGCCGGGGGTTGAAGTCGCCGATGTTCTGGTCTGGGCCCAGGTAGCCGCCCACGGCCTCGGCGAGGCTGCGCTCATCCAGGTCGCCGAGCGATGAACCCGCGGGGCACTCGGGCAGCGCCGCTCGCTCCTCGGGCGAGAGTCCGGCTCGGAATGAAGGGTCCTTCCAGGCTCGGATGATCATTTCCTTCTTCATGGCGCTCTTCTCCTTGTGAGGCCCTCTTCGGGCGTACAGGTGGAGTGGGCTCGCCCAGGTTGTGAGGCTTCGGGCGGCGGGCGCGGCGGCCCAGTCACAAGCGGCGGGGGCCGACTCGATCGAGGTGCCCATCCCCGGGCCCACGCAAGGAGCCGTGCCATGAAGCGAGAGACCATCATCCGCGCCTGGAAGGACCCCGAGTTCCGCGCCAGCCTCACCACGGAGGAGCGCTCGGCGGTACCCGAGTGCCCCGCCGGCCCCGCCTTCACCGAGCTGGACGAGAGCGAGCTGGAGGACGCCATCGGCGGTGCCTTCAACTACGTGTCCGAGGATGGCTGCATCTGCTCGAACTACACGGGCGGCCTCACCTCGCGGTTCACCACGACCCGGACCACCAGCGTGAGGTTCGACACGCCCGCCCTGGACGTGTCTGCCTTCAACGTGAAGGCGTTCTGAGGTCCGGCGCACGCGTGGGTTAGGGCCGGTCGAAATCACAAACGGTGCCCATCCACTCCTTCCTTCCAAACGCCCGCGCCCCACGACGCGGGCACCCACAGGAGGACTCAATGGATACCGATCTGATCGTCCGCGCTTGGAAGGACCCCGAATTCCGTGCCCGCCTCTCTCCCGAGCAGCGAGCCGCACTGCCTGACAGCCCCTCGGGCAAGCCAGTGACCGAGCTCGATGAGGAGTCGCTGCGCGACATCATCGGCGGACGTCCCGTGGTGGAGGTTGGAGGCGGCACGGGCTGTGTCGGACCGTACCGGGCCACCTGCGGAATCGTCATGTGCTCCGTCCTCGAGGCGTTCTGAGCCACACCCCCCACTCACCTGGAGGGGCCCCCACTCACCTGGAGGGCTCCTCCATTGGTTGTTCTTTTCGAAGAGGCCTGCATGTACGCGCTTGACCCTGCGTTCCCCTGGAAGAAGGCGACGTTCCTCCACGAGCGAGCCCTCACGGCGAAAGCCAGCGCTCCTCCAGAGGGCGATGCGTTGATCCAACAGGCCGAGCGTCGCGCGAGCGCGTGGCGCCAGGTGATGTCCGTGGATGAGGGGACGCTCGAGGAGCGCTTGAGGAGCATCGGGCTCGACCGCGAGGGCTTCCTGCATGTGCTGGCGCTCGCGGAGAGCGACCCCCGCGACTCCGTTGGCCAGTCCTGGGAGGAGCTCCTCCGGGCGGTGCTGACGGACCGGTACGCAGAGGAGCCGCTCCCCCCTTCGCTCGCGGCTCCTCCCAGCTCCGGACAGCCAGGGCTACCGTTCTCGGGCCTCCTCCACCCGTTCCTTCGGGTGGGAGCAGCCCGGCTCCGCGAGGGCCTCGCGGAGCTGCGAGCGCGCTACCCATCGGATGGACCTCTCGCCAGCCCCGAGGTCGAGACCGCGCTGCTGGAGGCCCTGACCTTCCGGCTCCATGAGCTTGCCTCCCGCGTCCTCATCCTGGAGCTCAACGTGGCCCGGATGATGGATCAGCTCTCGGGGAGCACGCCTCAGGAGCGCTTCCACTTCTACTCCACGGTCCGGCTCCGGGAGCCGCGAGTCCGCGCCGCGCTGCTGGAGGAGTACCCCGTGCTCGGCCGGTTGATGGCCACGACCCTGGAGCGCTGGCGGGAGACCAGCCTGGAGTTCCTGGGGCGCATCGCGGCGGACCGGGAGCAGCTGGAGCAGACCTTCCTCGCGGGCCGCGAGCTCGGCACGCTCACGGCGGTGCAAGGAGGCATCTCGGACTCGCACCGAGGCGGCCGAGGCGTCTTCCTGCTGAAGTTCAGCTCGGGGCTGCGGCTGGTCTACAAGCCGAAGTCCCTGGCGGTGGACGTGGGCTTCCAGCAGCTCCTCCAGTGGCTCAACGCCCAGGGGCTGCGCCACCCGCCCCGCGTGCTCACCGTGCTGGACCGGGGCACCTACGGCTGGGTCGAGTTCGTGGACGCCACGGGCTGCGACTCGCGCGAGGCGCTCCAGCGCTTCTATTGGAGGCAGGGCAGCTTCCTGGCGCTGCTCCACCTGTTGTCCGCCGTGGACTTCCACCTGGAGAACCTGATCGCCGCGGGCGAGTCTCCGGTCCTGGTGGACCTGGAGGCGCTGTTCCACCACCGGGCCCCTGTCGAGCGCGCTGAGCGAGCCCGCACGAAGGCCTGGGCGCTGCTGGATCAATCCATCGTCTCCGTGGGCATGCTGCCCATCTTCCTCTTCGGCCGCGAGGGCAAGGCCGGGCTCGACATGAGCGGGCTGGGAGGAGAGGCCGGACAGCTCACCCCCCAGCGCATGCCCATGGTGGAGGACCTGGGGAGCGACACCATGCGAGTGGTGCGCCGCCAGGGGTTGATGTCCGGCTCGAACAACCGCCCTCGGCTGGGAGATGCGCCGGTGGATCCCGCCGAGTTCACCGAGGAGCTCGTCCAGGGCTTCGAGGAGACGTACGCGCTGCTGGAGAGCCGGCGAGAGGCCCTGGAGCCCCGCCTGCGCGCCTTCGCCGACATGGAGGTCCGCTTCATCGCCCGGGCCACCCAGCGCTACGGGATGCTGCTTCAGGAGAGCCACCACCCGGACTTCCTCCGCGATGGGTTGGAGCGCGACAAGGTGCTCGATCACCTGTGGGCGGAGGTGACGCAGTTGCCCGCGCTGCGCAGGCTGCTGCCGTTCGAGCACGCGGATCTCCGCCTGGGAGACATCCCCTTCTTCACGGCGCGCCCGGGGCAGCGCCACCTGTGGAGCAGCACCGGCGAGTGCATCCCGGACTACTTCACCCATGACAGCCTGGGCGATGTGCTCCAGCGGCTCGAGCGGATGAGCGAGCGGGACTGCGCCCTCCAGGTGTCCTTCATCCGCAAGGCGATGGTGTCGCTCGACAAGGGAAAGGCGCCTGTCCGCACGGCTTCCTCCCTGGAGTGGGAGGAGTCCCTTCCCGCCGCGACCCCCGAGGAGTGTCTGGCGGGGGCCGTCGCCATCGGAGAGGACCTCATGGCCAAGGCCATCCGCGGGAGCAAGGACGCGTGCTGGATCGGCCTGAACCTGGAGGACCTGCAGCAGTGGCGCTGGAGCCTGTCGCCCATCGGCATGGATCTCTACGAGGGGATGGGAGGGCTGGCGCTGTTCTTCGCGTACCTCGCGAAGAGGACGGGACGCGCCGACTTCGAGGAGCTCGCGCGCGCGACCCTCGATCCGGTGAGGGAGGAGTGGCGCAGGCTGGGCGAGGGCGGCGGCACAGGCGTGGGCGTGTTCGTTGGCCATGGCGCCCCCGTGTACGTGCTGAGCCATCTGGCTTCGCTCTGGAACGAGCCGGCCTTGATGGAGGAGCTGCTGGCCGGGCTGCCCGCGCTGGAGGCGCTCATCGACAGTGACGCCCGGTTGGATCTGCTGAGCGGGGTGGGAGGGCTCGCGGCGGCGTTGGTGGGCCTGTACCGCAAGACGGGCAACACCCGGCTGCTGGAGGTGGCTCGGCGGTGCGGAGACCGGCTGGTGGCCACGGCGGCGCCAGTCTCGCAGAGCGCGGTCGGCTGGAAGGGAGAGGTGGGCACGGTACCCCTGGCGGGTTTCTCTCACGGCGCGGCCGGCATCTGCTGGGCGCTGCTGGAGCTGAGCGAGGCCACGGGCAATCCGCGCTACGCGGAGGTGGCTCGCCAGGGGCTCGCCTACGAGCGCTCCCTCTTCGTCCCGGAGCGCGGCAACTGGAAGGACCTGCGTGTCCCGGGCACCACGGACAGCCACTTCATGGCCATGTGGTGCCACGGCGCCACGGGCGTCGCGCTCGGGCGGCTGCTCTCGCTGCGGTACCTGGAAGGCGCGGAGGTGCGGCAGGAGCTCGCGACGGCGCTCGACACGACGCTGCGCTGCGGCTTCGGCGGCAACCACTGCCTGTGCCATGGAGACCTGGGCAACCTGGAGGTGCTGCACATGGCGGGCACGGTGCTGGGCGAGCCTCGCTGGACGAAGGCGGCGCTCCAGCGGGCGACCGTCGTCCTCCAGGAGGCCCACGAGGGCGGCTGGCGCTGCGGACTGCCCCGAGGCAGTGAGAGCCCGGGCCTGCTCATGGGGCTGGCGGGCATCGGCTACGGACTGCTGAGGCTCTCCGCGCCGGAGCAGATCCCCAGCGTCCTCTCGCTGGAGGCTCCCCGCTAGGGGCGGGCATGTCTCCGTCCGTCAGTTCCAGCTAAAGTTCCCGTCGTTGGTGTCCTCTTTACACCAACCCGGGAGCAGATCCATGGCTGACGAGCAGCGCAGGTTCACGTTCTTCTGGCAGCAGGAGTCTCCCTTCTCGCAGTGGCACCCCGCGCGGTTCGTGGTGGCGGGCAAGCAGTTCGTCTGCGCCGAGCAGTACATGATGCACGGCAAGGCGGTGCTCTTCGGAGACCTGGAGGTGGCCGAGCGCATCCTGGCCTCCGCCGCTCCCAAGACGCACAAGGCGCTGGGCCGCAAGGTGCGGGGCTTCGAGGAGGGGCTGTGGAACCGCGAGCGCGAGCGGATCGTCTACGAGGGCAACCACGCCAAGTTCACCCAGAACCCCGAGCTGCTCGAGGCGCTGCTGGCCACGGTGGGCACGGAGCTGGTGGAGGCCAGCCCCTTGGACCGCATCTGGGGCGTGGGGCTCGGCGAGGAGGATCCGCGCATCCAGAATCCGGCGAACTGGCGGGGGCTGAACCTGCTGGGGAAGGTGCTCACGCGCTTGCGCGAGGACCTGCTCAAGAGCCGCGGGTGAGGCTCCCGGGCCTCGCTCGCCTCACTCCTCGCCTCACTCTTCGATGAGGGGCAGGCGCACCGCGAAGGTGGTGCCCTTGCCCAGCTCGCTGTCCACCTCGATGCGGCCCTTGTGGCGGTTGACGATGGCGTAGCAGATGGACAGGCCCAGGCCCGTGCCCTGGCCGGGGGGCTTGGTGGTGAAGAAGGGCGTGAAGAGCTTCTGGAGCGTCTCCGGCTCCATGCCGCGCCCCGTGTCGCGGATCCGCACCACGGCCTCGTTGCCCTCGCGCCGCGTGATGATGTGGATCTCCCCGCGCGGCTCGATGGCCTGTGCGGCGTTGAGCAGCAGGTTCATGAAGACCTGGTTGAGCTGCGTGGGGAAGCACTTCATGAGCGGCATGGGCCCGAAGTCCAGGCGCATCTGGCACTTGTGCTTGAGCTCGTGGCGCAGCATGCGCAGCGTCACCTGCAGCAGCTTGTTGAGGTCCGCCTGCTGGGGCGTGCCGGCCTCCTCGCGCACGAACGTCTTGAGATCCTGGATGAACTCGCGGATGCGCGCGGTGCCCTCGCGCGTGTCCGACAGCAGGTCATCCATGTCCTGGAGCAGCTCCTCCAGGCGCTCCTGCTCGCGAAGGATCTTGGCCCGCTCCAGCAGGGCGGCCACCGTCTCGGGGATCTCGGCGCCCAGCTCCTCCTCCGCCTGCAGGTAGAGCTCCAGCAGCCGCCGCAGGACGGAGATGTAGCCGCCCAGCGTGGCGACGTTGCTGGAGACGTAGCCCACCGGGTTGTTGATCTCGTGGGCGATGCTGGCCGCCATCTGCCCGAGCGAGGCCAGCTTCTCCGACTGGATGAGCTGCGCCTGGCGCGACTCCAGCTCCCGCGTTGCCTGGAGCACCCGCTCCTCGAGCTGCTCCTGCTGGCGGCGCCGCTGGTCCTCGAGCAGCTTGCGCGCGGTGATGTTGCGCACGATGCACAGGCCCTCGTCCGGGCCGCTGGGGACAACTCGCGCCTCGTACTGGTGGAGCCCGAAGGGCATCTCCATGGAGAACTCGAAGATCTCCAGGGCGCTGTCGTGGGTGACGCGATGGAGCGCCGCCCGGAGGTTGGCCACCAGGCTCTCCGGCAGGGGCATCGCGTAGAAGTTCTGGCCGGTGATCTCCTCGGGGGTGGTGAAGATGGGCTCAATCGCCGAGGGCTTGAAGCCCAGGCAGACGCCGTCCACGCGCACCCGGAAGATCATGTCCGGGATGCCCTGGATGAAGGCCTGGAGCTGCTCCTCGGCGCGCTTGCGCGAGCTGATGTCCGAGTTGGTGCCCACGATGCGCAGGGGGCGGCCTTGCTCGTCCCGCGCCACCACCTTGGCCCGGCCCAGCACCCAGACCCAGTTCCCGTTCTTGTGCCGCAGCCGGTGCTCGAGCTCGTACATGGGGGTGCGCCCCTCCATGTGCTCGGCCAGCCGCCGTTGGATCTCGGCGGACTCGTCGGGGTGGCAGAGCTGCCTCCAGAACTCGACGGTGCACTTCGTCGTGGGCTCGTAGCCCAGCATGGTCAACCAGCGGGGGTTGACGGTGACTTCGTCCGTGCGCAGGTCCCAGTCCCACAGTCCATCCTCGGCGCTCTCCAGGGCCAGCCGGAGCCGCTCCGCGCTCTCGGCCACCTGCTGCTCCAGCCGCTTGCGCGCGGTGACATCGCTCTCGATGGCGACGAACTGGACGAGCCGTCCCTGCGCATCGTGCACCGGCTGGATCTCGATGAGGTTCCAGTAGGGCCGGCCGGACTTGCCGTAGTTGATCAGCTCGACGGTGATGCCCTCTCCCCGGCTCAGGGCCCGGCCCATGGCCTCGATGCTCTTGCGGTCCGTGTCCGGCCCTTGGAGCAGCTCGGCTGGCTTGCGGCCCACGGACTCCTCCAGGGAGAAGCCGGTGATGCGGGTGTAGCCCTCGTTCACCCATTCGATACGCCCCAACGCGTCGGTGATGATCACCGCGTTGTCGGTGCGGGCGGCCACCAGGGCCAGCTTCTGCATCTGCGCCTGCTGGGCCAGC
This sequence comes from Hyalangium sp., assembly GCF_045802625.1. Taxonomy (NCBI): domain Bacteria; kingdom Pseudomonadati; phylum Myxococcota; class Myxococcia; order Myxococcales; family Archangiaceae; genus Hyalangium; species Hyalangium sp. The sequence continues at coordinate 74,452 of NZ_JBJMQP010000147.1, forward strand.
AGGGCTTGCTTGCCCAGGCGGCGGCGCTCGGCGTCCCGGGCCGCGTAGAGCAGGGTGCCGCAGGTGGTGAGCACGGGCTGCAGGAACTCGAGGAACGACGCGTCATAGCCCCCAGGCCGCAGGCCGAGCCCCACCCAGCCCACCACCGCGCCCTGGAGCTTGAAGGGCAGGCCGATGAAGGGCCTTGGGACGGACGCGTGCGGCTTCTCACTCGGGAGGGACTCGCCGGGGCGTGGGAGCAGCACCAGCTCTCCCGTGGTGAGCGAGGAGCCCACGAGCGTTGGGAGCTCTTGCGCCGCGTCCGGCCAGGAGAAGGAGGCGTGGAGCTGGAGCCGCGGCGGGCCCTCGGGGGAGGCGGCGGCCTCCAGGAGGGCGCCCCGTTCACTCCGCGTCACCTCGACCATCAGCCCCAGGAGCTGCTCGAAGATGGGCTGAAGCTCTCCGTGGGTGATGAAGTCCGCCTGCACCTGGGCGAGCGCCTTGAGCATGCGCCGGGTGGACTCGAGCTGCTCTTCCAGGGGGAGCGCGGAGGCGGACGGAGGGCGCGTCGAGGACGGGTCCTGCGCCTGGGCATTGGCCTGGGGAGAGGGGGGGGGCATTGAAGAGTCCCGGCGGGAGCCGTGACTTTAGCTCAAGAACGTCCTTCCCACCTGGATCACATGGAGTGAAATCCGAGGAAAGAACCAGGACTGGACGGGATAGGGCTGAACCTTCAGCTAGGCTCACCGGCCTCGAACAGGAGGCCCGAGATGCGGTGGCTGTCATGGATGGCAGGAGTGGTGCTGATATTGGGGACGTCTCCCTCGCTCGGACAGCAGGCGGGGGGAGAGGCACGTCGTCCCGTGGCGGCCGCCCCCGCGCGGGCCGAGGTTCCTGCCCGGCCAGCCGTGGATGCCGTGATCGACGCGCTCAGTCACGTCGTGCGCTTCCCCGAGGTGCTCATCTCGCCGGACGGGGCGCGCGTGGCCTGGGTCGAGACCGTCCCGAGTGAGGATGAGTCCCGTCCTCCCCAGCAGATCATCCAGGTGGTGGAGCGCTCCAGGCCCGGAGCCGAGCCCCTGCGCATCACGGCCTCCACGGGTGCGAGCCTGCATACGGAGGAGCAGCTCGCGTGGAGCCCGGATGGGCGGCAGCTCGCGTTCCTCTCCGACGCGGAGAAGGAGGATCAGCCGCAGCTCTATGTCGCGGACGTGACGAGCCGCAAGGCGCGCAAGCTCACCGCGATCTCCGGGCAGGTGAGCAGCCCCCGGTGGTCGCCGGATGGCCGGTGGATCTCGCTGCTCGTCATCGAGGGCTCCCAGGACGCCAAGGGGCCGAGAGGACCCGCCGCTCGCGAGACGGGCGTGTTGGGGGAGGACGCCGCGGTGAGGCGGATCGCCGTGGTGGGCGCGGCGGACGGGCGCTACCGGGTCGTCTCTCCCGCGGAGCTCTTCGTCTACGAGTACGCGTGGAGTCCGGACAGCCAGCGCTTCGCCGTGACCGCCGCGCCGCCCCCCGGGGACGCGCACTGGTGGGTGGCGCAGCTCTACACGGTGGCCGCGGATACGGGCGCGGCGAAGGTGCTCCACAAGCCGGGCCTCCAGGTCATCGAGCCCACCTGGAGCCCGGACGGAAATTCCGTGGCCTTCATCGAGGGGCTGATGAGCGACTGGGGCGCCAACGGGGGAGAGGTGTTCGTCGTGCCTGCTCGGGGCGGCGAGGCGCGCAATGTGACGCCCGGCGTGAAGCTGTCTCCCACGCACTTGTTCTGGCCGGCCCCGAAGCGGCTCCTCTTCAGCGGGCTTGCCGGGAGCGACGGGGTGGTGGCGGAGGTGGAGCCGGAGCGGGGCACCCTCACGGAGCTGACGCGCGGACCGGGGCGCTTCAGCACCAATGGATACGACATGGGCCTGTCGCTGGCGCGCGACGGAGTGACGAGCGCCGTCGTGCGCGAGTCCTTCACCCAGCCGCCCGAGGTGTACGCGGGGCCCATCGGGAAGTGGACGGCGCTCACCCATCGCAACGAGGCGGTGAGGAGCCCCGCCGGGCCCGCGCGCAACCTCACGTGGAAGAGCGACGAGTGGGAGGTCCAGGGCTGGCTGCTGGCACCCGCGTTCGTGCCGCCGGGGACTCGCGCGCCGATGATCACCGTGGCGCACGGAGGGCCCTCGTCCGGCATGTCCCAGTCATTCCAGGCGCAGGCCTTGATACTGGCGAGCCAGGGCTACTACGTCTTCATGCCCAACCCGCGCGGCAGCTTCGGCCAGGGCGAGGCCTTCGTGCAGGCCAACCGGCGGGACTTCGGGTACGGCGACCTGAGGGACATCCTGGCGGGGGTGGACGCGGTGCTCGCCAGCGAGCCGGTGGATCCGAACCGCCTGGGCATCACGGGCTGGAGCTATGGCGGCTATATGGCGATGTGGGCGGTGACGCAGACGCAGCGCTTCCGAGCGGCGGTGGCGGGAGCGGGCATCTCCAACTGGCAGAGCTACTACGGGACGAACCGCATCGACGAGTGGCTGCCTCCGTTCTTCGGCGCCTCCGTGTACGAGGATCCGGCCATCTACGCGCGCAGCTCGCCGATGAGCTTCATCAAGCAGGTGCGCACGCCCACGCTGGTGGTGCATGGCGAGCGGGACGCGGAGGTCCCCGTGACGCAGGGCCGCGAGTTCTACAAGGCGCTCAAGGCGCTCGGGGTGAAGACGCAGATGGTCATCTACCCGGACGAGGGCCACGGCTTCCGCAAGCCCGAGCACACCCGGGATCGGCTCCGGCGCACGGTGGCGTGGTTCGACACGTACCTGGCGCCCGCGCCGGCTCCGAAGTTGGAGGTCCCGAAGCGGTGAGCTCCGGCGGCTTCTGGGCGGCCCGGTGAAGACTGGCTCACGAGGCCGCCGGATCGACGGGCTCCTGCGGCGCGACGAGCGCCGTGAGGACATGGTCCCTCCAGTGCCCGTTGATCATCAGGAAGTCTCGCGCGTAGCCCTCCACCGCGAAGCCCAGCCGGCGCAACACCGCCGCGCTGCGCAGGTTCTCCGGCAGGTGGTTGGCCTGGATGCGGTGCAGCCCCATGGCGTTGAAGGCGTAGGTGCAGGCGGCTCGCAGGGCCTCCGTCATCAGCCCCCTGCCCTGGTAGCGGAAGTCCAGCCCGTAGCCCAGATCGCACGCCTGGAGCGGCCCGCGGCGGATGTTGGTGAAGCTCACCGTGCCAATCACTGGCGCCGCCGTCAGCGGCTGCTCGCGCGGCAGCAGGAAGAGCCGCAGCCCCACGTCATGCCGGAAGTCCTCCCGGTCCTGTGCCAGCCGCGTCCTCCAGTACATCAGCGTGAAGAAGGTAGGCGGGCGCGCCGGAGAGACGGGGCCGAGGTGCTCCGAGTTGACCTGGTGGTAGGCCAGCACGCGCCCGGCGGCATCGGCGGGCAGCATCGTCAGATGCAGCCGGTCTGTGGTCAGGAGGACTGGGGTCGGTTCGGACGACATGTCGGGCGGATCAGCGTAGCGCGGGGACCGGCACGAGGCCCATTCTTCTGCGGCGCCGCGCTCGCATACCACCCCGCCTGATCCGTGCCGAGGAGCGGATACCCCTTGCGGACTCAGTGGGAGCCGTTCTTCTGGCCGCTGCCGCCCACGCCCGTGCGGTTGTCCTCGGCGGGCGGGCGCTGGAGGACGATCTCCACCCGGCGGTTGTTCGCACGGCCCTCGGCCGTGGCGTTGCTGGCCACCGGGCTGTCCTTGCCCATGCCTCGCACCGAGATGCGATCCGGCGAGACGCCTTGCGCCACCAGGAAGTCTCGCACCTGCTCCGCGCGCCGCAGCGAGAGCTCCTCGTTGTACTCATCCGGTCCCTTCGAGTCCGTGTGCCCCTCGATGGTGAGCCGGTTGTCCGACTGCTTCAGCGCCTCCGCCACATCCCCGAGCCGGTTGCGCGCGGAGGGCAGCAGGTCCGACTGGCCCGAGGCGAAGAGCACGCTCCCCGAGAGCGTCAGCACCGTGCCTCGCACGTCCTCGCGCACTCCCACCCCTGAGCGCTGCAGCCCGGCGATCGCCTCGTTGGCCCGGCGCTCCGCCTCCTCCCGCGCCTGGCGCTCCGCCTGGGCCTGGGCCTGCGCCTGGGCCAGCTGCTGCGCCTGGGCCTCCGCCTCACGCCGCTGCTGATCCTCGCGCGCCAGCCGCTCCGTCTCCTCCTGCCGGCGCTGGGCCTGGGCCTGGAGCTGGGCCGTCTCCGCCTGGAGCCGCCGCGCTTCGGCCAGCTGCGCTGCCTCGTCCCTCATGCGCCGCGCTTCCGCGAGCTGCTGCTGCGCCGCGTTCAGCTCCGCCATCGCCCGCTGGCGCTGGGCCGCCTGCTCCGACTGGAGCGCCTGGGCGGCCACGGCCCGCTGCCGCTCGGCCACCACCATGCTCGCGTGCGCCTCGGCGATCTGCGCCTTGCGCAGCGCCACGTATGCCAGCGAGCGCGCCCGGGCCGAGGCGTTGTCATTGTCGTACGCGCGCTCGGCCTCCAGCAGCGCCTGCCACGCCTCGGTCAGATATCTCGGGCTCTCCTTCTGGACCGTGGGGTTCGTCGAGGCTTGCTGATAGGCCGCACGGGCCTCGACCAACTCCCGGGATGGCGGGACATGCGCGGCACACCCTGCCATCAGGGCGGCGATCCCCGCCCAGCTCCACACGCGTTGCTTCCACCGGTGCATGGCGCGTCTCCTCTTGGCCTACCGCGGGCTGCTGCGCAGCGCCTCAACCTGCTCCAACATCCGCCGCGCCTCGTTCTGCATCGGCACCGCCCGAGCCAGCGCCAGCGCCAACTGCGCATCCGCCGCCGCCTGCTGGAGCTGGAGATCAGCGGCCTCGTACCGGCCCTCGGCCAGCAGCTGTTGGCCTGTGGCCACTTGCTGCTGGGCGTAGCCCAGGTACGTCGCGGCCTCGGGCACCCGCGCCGCGCCCACCTCTTCCGCCGCGCGGACCGCGGTCTGGGACTCGGCCAGGTGCTCCGAGGGCACATCGGCGGAGATCCGCTTCGCGGCACACCCGGAGGCCATCAGCGCCAGGGCCGCGGCCATGAGCATCTTGCGCATCGTCCACCTCCGAGCCATGCGGTGGACGGACCCCCCAGGCTCCCCACCGCCTCGGGCAGAGTGTGTACGCCAGGGCAGGCCGGCAATCCGACTCGCGTGAGGACGCCTGCTCTCCGGGCGGCCGCCTCCTGCTCCCAGTTCACAAGTCCCCAGACAACAACCCCGGCGCGCTGGACATGGGGGGCTCGTCCAGAAGCGCTGAGGTAGCGGCGGAGCACCGGGAGCGGTACACCTCGGGCATATGCGCCTGCACCTCGTTGATGGGACGTATGAGCTGTACCGCGCCCACTACTCGCCCCGTCCGGGCCACAACGCTCCGGGCGGGCAGGATGTGAAGGCCACGGTGGGGGTCATGTCCTCGCTGCTCGCGCTGCTGCACGAGCCGGACGAGGCGGTGACGCACATCGCCGTCGCCTTCGACAACCCCATCCGCTCGTTCCGCAACGCGCTCTTCGCCGGCTACAAGTCCGACGAGGGCGTGCCCGCCGAGCTGCATGCGCAGTTTGATCTCGTCGAGGAGGCCGTGCGCGCGCTCGGCGTCACCGTCTGGTCCATGAAGGACCACGAGGCCGATGACGCGCTGGCCACCGCCGCCGCGCGCTGGGCCCACGAGGTGGAGCAGGTGCGGCTGCTCACCCCGGACAAGGACCTGGGCCAGTGCGTGCGAGGCAAGAAGGTGGTGCAGGTGGATCGGCGCCAACAGAAGGAGCTGGATGAGGACGGGGTGCGCGCCAAGCTCGGCGTCCTCCCCGCGAGCGTGCCGGATCTGCTCGCGCTGATGGGAGACGACGCGGACGGCATTCCCGGGCTGCCCGGCTTCGGTGAGAAGGGCGCCGCGGCGCTGCTCTCCGCGTATATCCATCTGGAGGCCATCCCCGAGGATCCGTCCAAGTGGACGGTGCGCCCCCGGGGCGCGGAGAAGCTGGGGGCCACGCTGCGCGAGCACCGTGAGGACGCGTTGCTCTACCGGAAGCTCGCCACCCTGGTGACGGATGCGCCGCTGAAGGAGTCCCTGGGACAGCTCGCGTGGGCCGGGGTTCCTCGCGCGCCCTTCGAGGCCCTGTGTGACAGGCTGGGCGTGACGACGCTCAAGTCCCGTCCCAAGAGATGGGCCGGCGCGGCGGCTCTCTGAGAGAATGACGCTCGCTCGCCCCGGGTTGAACACTGCCATGTCCACTCAGCTCAAGACGCCCCCCGCCGATGACTGGATCCCCTCGCTGGAGGACACCCCCTTCCAGCGGCTCGGGGGCGAGGAGGCGGTGCGCGCGCTCGTGGGGACCTTCTACGACGTGATGGACGCGAGCGAGCCGGCGCTCGCCGGGCTGCACGTGCTGGAGGATGGCAAGGTGAGCCGGGGCACGCGCGAGCGCTTCGGCCTGTTCCTCATTGGCTGGCTCGGCGGCCCGCAGCACTACGTCGAGCGCCACGGCCACCCGCGCCTGCGCATGCGCCACGGCCACGTGCCGGTGGACATCGCCATGCGCGATGCATGGCTGCGGTGCATGCACAAGGCCATGGACGCCCGGGGCGTCACCGGCGGCCTGCGGCGCTTCCTCGAGGAGCGCTTCGCGCAGACCGCCGACTTCATGCGCAACACCGAGGGCTGACGCGCCAGCTCACTCTTGGCGGTGGTAGCGCAAGGCGTAGCCGCCGTCCCACTCGTCGTTGGCCTCGTCGTAGGCCCCTCCCGAGAACCAGAGGTCCCCGTTGGGGAAGCCGTAGACCCCACGCAGGTCGACACCGTCGGCTCCGGAGGGCGTGAACGTGCTCCAACCGCCATCGCGCTCATGGCGGACGACCGTGGGTGAGTCGGTCGTCATGTACACGTCACCTTCCGGCGCGGCCCAGACGCTGAAGAAGTTGTACGTGGTGGCGGACACGGGCAGGGTCTCCGTCTGCCAGCCCGCATCCGTCCGGTGCAGCAGGCTGTTCGAGTCTCCCACGACCCAGACGTTGTCCGCGCTCGTGCCGTGGATGGCGTTGAAGCTCTTCAGGCTGGGGTAGAGCGTTGGCGTGGACCAGCTCCCATTGGGGGCGCGCTCGGAGATGGCGCCCGTGGAGTTCGGATCGTAGCCCACCGCCCAGGCCTGCCCCGACGCGACGCCCCACATCCCCCAGTAGCTGATGGCGTCGCTCGTGAGGGCGGTTCCCTCACCGACCCCCGCGTCCCACTGGTACAGCTCGGGGCCGGCGATGAGGATCTGGTTGGGCGCGGGGCTCCAGGCTCCACGGAGTTGTCCCAGATCCGGTCCCGCGTTCTGGTCCTCCCACTGCGATCCGTTGAAGCGCAGGATGGTGCCCGCGTTCCCCACGGCCCAGACGTCCGAGGACGACGTGCCCCAGAGCTTGTACAAGTAATAGTCGTAATCGGCAGGGCCGATCTTCCCATGGGTGAACTGGCTGCCGTTCCAGTAGGCCGAGTGCATGAACTGGCCGACGAACCAGACCTTGTCCGGCTCCGCGCCCCAGACCGAGAAGAGCGCGGTGCTGCCCGGCGTCTTGTAGGTGCCCATGAGGCACAGCCGGTTCAGGCAGGGGCCCCCGTCCGGCGTACCCGAGTCCGGCACTCCGTCATCCGTGGCGCAGTTGCCGCCGTCCGCCACGCAGTCCTTGAAGTCCTTGTCGAAGTCGAAGCAGCCCGTGCCCAGCAACACGAGCGCCAGCGCGAAGCCGAGGCAGGGAACGAGGCGAGAGGCGCTCATGGCAGGACTCCAGTGAAGCCCACGGTGAGGTGCTCGCGCCCCACCATGGCAACAGGGGTGACGGGCGCCGACGGGCCGCCCAGCAGGTACATCGTTGCGCCGGTGAGCAGCCCCGCCACGCCCAGCCCCAACCCCACGCGCGAGGCTGTCTGCCAACTCTTGCCCGAGTCCCGCAGATCCTTCGCCGTCCCGCGACCCAGCCCCTGTGTCTGGGTCAGGTCATCATGGCGCTGGGCCGCCCGGTTATAGGCGAACGCGCCGAAGCCTACCGCCACCGCGCCTGCCGCCACGGGCACCCAGGCCCAGCGGCGGACCGTGCCTTGCCCGCCTGCCGCGGCTTCATGGAGCGAGGGCTCCAGCCGCCGCCCGAGCTTCGTCGCGGCCTCCGGGGCCATGCGCCGCGCGGCGTTCGTCAGCTCGTCCAGCAACGCCTCCTCTCCGTCCACGCGGGCCGAGTGCGCCGCCAGCACGGAGGCGTCCTTCGCGGAGATGAGCTTCAGCGTCACCTGGAACCGCTTGCCGTCCACCAGCGCCACGTCCCCTATCAGCATCGCGTCCACCCCCAGCGCCTTCGAGAGCTCCAGGACGCACCCGGTGTTGCCCTCCGCGCAGCCCATCAGCTGCTGCTGCCGGTTGAGCCCGATCAGGGCCTGCAGCTCCTTCTGCGTCACCACTCGCGCCCCCGCGAAGGAGAGCTGCTGCGCCAGGTGCTCCGAGTAGAAGGCGGCGGTCGCCTCCGTCATGCCCACGCCGGTGAGCCCCGGAGCGGCGACGTGGAGGATCTCCGAGGGTGTCTCCGCCCGGGCCTCCAGGGCGCAGAGACTCGAGACGAGCAACAGGGACACCGCGAGCGACGGCATGGGCTCTCCTTGAAACTGAGCCCCCCATCTAGCCTCACGTTCCGTCCCCGACAAGCGCGCGGCGCGCGGAGCCGCTCAGGTGTCCGGTCCGTCCAGCTCCTGAACGCCGAGCCCGCCGTGCTGGATCAACAGCCGGAAGGCATCGTCCGAGTGGGCCGCGCCGCGCATCTTCGTCACGCTGATGGTCCGCTCGAGCTTCTTGCCATGCCGCTGGTAGTCCAGCGCGATGATGGCATCCGCGATCGTCGAGAGGAACGGGACGACGATCTTGTCCTCGTTCATGTCGCTGACCACCTGGGTCAGCAGCGCGCTCCGGCAGTGATCGCGCACCAGCGAGGCAAAGCCGACCATGAACTGGCGGAAGCCTCGCGGCGAGGTGGAGTGCGAGACGGAGGAGATGCTGTCCAGGACGATGAGCGAGGGCTTGAACTCCTCCAGGCTCCGGCGCAGCTCCACCAGCAGATCCTCCGGGCTGGTGGCCTCCGGGTAGCGGCACTCCAGCAGGAGCTGCCCCTGCTGCACGAGCTCATCCATGGGCAGGCCGATGCTCGCGAAGTTGCGCAGCAGCATGGGCCGCGTCTCCTCGAAGCCGTAGTACGCCACGCGCTCGCCGCGCAGCGCTCCGGCGCGTGCGTACATGCCCGCCAGCGTCGTCTTCCCGCTGCCGGCCGGGCCTCGCGCCATGATGATGGAGTCCCGGAGCCAGCCGCCGCTCATCATCGAGTCCAGCCCCTCGAAGCCGCTGGAGAACCGGCTGGTCTCCGCGGACTCGCGGGAGGGCTGGGTGCCGAAGGGGAAGACAATGAGCCCCTTGTTGGTGATGGTGCACGGGTACTCGCCCTTCTGGTGGGCGCTGCGCCGGTACTTGTGGACCTCGATGGTCCTGCGCCGGCGCTCATTGTCGATGAGGTTGCGCAGCACGAGCACCGCGTCGCAGACGAAGTCCTCCACCCCCAGCGTCGTGCGCGGGCCGTAGTCATCCGGCGCCTCGGCCGTAACGACCGCCGTCAACGCATGCTTGCGGAACGCATCCACCAGGTGGAAGAACTGGCTGCGCAGCCGCTCCTCGGACGGGCGGGGGCTGAACAGCGCCGTGGCCGAGTCGAGCACGAGCGCCTGGGCCCCGAGCTCCTTGGCCACCATCTCCACGCGGTGGACCATGGCCCCCACGTCGTAGTCGCCCGTGACGATGGTGGTGGTGTCCGGCGTCCGGGTCAGGTCCGCGAAGCGCAGCATGCCCCGGGCCACCAGGGCCGAGGTCTCGAAGCCCAGGCTGTCGCCGGAGTCGATCAGATCCTCGGGCGCCTCCTCGACGGCGAGCACCACCGTCTTCAGGCCCGAGCGGGCGAAGTTGCTGGCCAGCTGCAGGGCCAGGATGCTCTTGGCCGCGCCGCTCTTGCCGGTGATCAGCGTGGTGCGTCCCTTGGGGAGCCCGCCGTACGTCACCCGATCCAACCCAGGCACCCCGGTGGGCACCTTCACCACTGGACTCATTTCTTGTGCTCGACTTTCGCGTCGCTGAGCAGATCAGCCACGGCCTGGACGTGCTCCAGCGTGCCCAGCAGGTACACGCGCGGCTCGGGGTTGCGCTTCACGAGCGTGGGCGTGAACGTAATCCGGTCCTCGTCGAACGAGGCCGGCTTCTCCTTGGACAGGTCCACCACGCGCAAGTCGATCTGCGTGGCTTCATACCCTTCCAGGAGCTTCTGGAGGTTTCTGAGGGCTCTGAGCGAGGCGGTGGAGGCCTCGCTGATGTAGAGGATGAAGCCGATTCGCTTCGCGCTTTCCAACTGACTGTGCCGGTCCAAGGTGACTTCGAGGTGGGCCTTGGCCTTGGCGAGCTCCTCGTCTCGCACCGGGGCGAGAATCTCACTCAGCTTGGCCAGGAGCTTGTCCACGTCCACCGGCTTGCGGATGACACGGTAGGCGGTGACATCGTCCAGCCGCGAGGCGCCCGTGAGGATCAGCGACTCGCACTTGAGGATGCCCGCCTCGGCGGCCTGGGTGAGCATCCGTCCGCCGTTGAGGTCCGGCAGGTTGTAGTCGGTGATGACGAGGTGGAACCTCTGCGAGCGCAGGAAGGCCAGGCCCTCCGTGGCGGTGGACGCCACCGTGACGCGGTACCCGGCGGCCTCCAGCACCTCCTGGAGAGCCTCCTGGATGTCCGGATCATCCTCGACGTAGAGGATCTGCAACCCAAGAGAGGCTTCGAGAGCGCTCTTGGCTGAAGCGGAGGAGAGGGAGGTTGCTCCGGCTTCAGGTTTCTGAGGATCAGTTGACACCTGGGGGCCCCATACCTTTGAACCGGGCACGGGCATAGCACTGAAGTACCAGGCGTGGTCGTCGTTGGGAGCCCAACTGTGCGGTGGCCGTGTCTAGAAGCGCACGAAGAGGCCCGGGCCGGCGGCCAGGGAACTCTTGTCGTGGCCCGTGGCCAGCACTACCGGTACGGGCACGGCCTGGAAGTCGGCCCGGCGCACGTTGTCTCGCTCGGTGGGCACGCCCGGATCCGAGGTCAGCAGGAGCGTGAGGGCGAACGAGGTGACGATGCCCGCCATCGCCGTGAGCGGCACGGTGGTGCCGTCAGCGAGGACGGAGCCGAGCCAGAGCATGCTCGCGCCCACGCCGAGCGGCACCAGCGTGAGCTTCACCACGCGCCCGGGATCCACGTCCAGCTGGGAAGCGAGCAGGGCGCCCAGGGCCATGCCCGCCGCGGGGGCGACGAACGTGGGCGTCAGGTTCACGTCGCCGCTGCCCGAGGCGTCGATGATGGCCTGGGTGAGGCCGGTGAGGGTGAACGCGTAGAGAGACATCATGCCCACGAGCGCCGCATCCCCGGTGCTCACATCGCCCGGGCCGGAGGTGAGCGCCAGCACGCTGACCACGCCCAGCTGCGTGGTGGCCAGGGTCAGCCACGCGGTGTTGCGCGTGGACATGTCCGCGTTGAGGCCGACGGCCAGGCCCGCGGTGAAGCCCGCGGTGGCCGCGCCGGAGATAAGGAATGACTCGTTGCGCTCGACGGGGACGTAGTACTGGTAGAGCGTGGCGGCGGTGCCCAGCATGAGGCCCGTCACCATCGCGCCTGTGTAGGCCCTGCTACCGCGATGCTCGTCCGGGTGATCAGCGTCGTAGCTGTGCCCGATCATCGCACCGCTGACGATGCCGCTGATGACCTCGGTGAAGCCGAGCAGCGGCCCGCCCGGGCCCGCCGAGAAGCGGCTGTAGCGCACCGCGCGCTCGCCCGGAGACTCGGAGGGGCCCGTGGCGCCCGGCGTGGCCGAGCTCGGCGGAGGCGGCGCGGGCGAGAGCGTCGGCGGAGGCGGCGGAGCGGTGGGGGCGTCGGGCTGCTGGGCGCGGGCCACGGTGGCGACAAGGCTCAGCAGGATGGCGATCGACCTCATAGGGGGTGTTCCTCGAAGCGGATGGATTCCCATCTTTCCTGTTTTCAGTATCCAACAACACTCATTTGTACGGCGGGTCAGAATTGGATCGACAGCCCGGGGCCTACCGCGAGCCCGGTGTTGTGACGGCCCGCGGCCAGCACCACCGGAACAGGCACGGCCTGGACGGTGCTGGCGGAGCGCTCCTGGGGCTCGTTGGGATCATGAGTGAGGGCGTTGGCCACGGCGATGAGGAAGTACGTGCCGGCGACGGTCCCGAGCACCGTCTTGGCGACGACGACTTCATCGGCCAGCCGCGCGCCGAGCAAGAGCGCCGTCAGGCCCGCGCCGAGCGGATACAGGGTGAGCTCGAAGGCGCTCGAGGAGGACAGCTCCAGGGGGATGGCGAGCAGGCCCCCCAGGGCCATGCCGGCGGCGGGCGCCATGAGGACGGGGACGTAGTCGTAGCGCTGCTGGGTCTGCTTGGCGTGGATGTACTCGATGAGCCCCGCGAAGACGAAGCCGTAGAGGGACATGGAGCCCACCAGCCCCGCGTCTCCGGCGCTCACGTCTCCGCCGCCGGAGGTGAGCACCAGCACGCTGAGGATGCTCACCTGGGTGGAGGCGAAGGCGAGCATCGCGCGGTCCTTGTCGTTCAGGTTGCGCGAGTTGGCCAGGGTGAGGCTGGCCATCAGCCCCGCCGTGGCCGCGCCCGCGGCGAGCATGCCCTCGCGGCGGCCCACGGGGACGAAGTACTGGTACAGGGTGGCGACGGTGCCGAGCGCGAGCCCGCCGACGATGGCGCCCGTGTAGCCATCGCTGCTCCGCACGTCGCGGGCGATGTCGAACGCGGAGCCCAGCATCGCGCCGGTGACGAGGCCGGCCAGGCCCTCGGTGAGGACGAGCGTCGGGCCGCCCGCGCCGGCGGAGTAGCGGCTGTAGCGCAGGGCGCGCTCCGCGGGGGACTCGGCGGGGCCGGTGGCACGGGGAGGCGGCGTCCACTCGGGCGGGCTCGGCGCGGGGGCGGCGCGCGGCGGGGGCGGTGGGCTCGGAGGCGTGGAGGCGGCGCGCGGTGGAGGAGGTGGCTCGGCGGCGGGCGCGGAGTGGAAGGTGGGCGTGATGAACTCGTCCTCGGGGCGGGAGGGCGCCTGGGACGGAGGCGGCTCCTCCCGAGGCGCGGCGGTCATCGGCGGAGGCGTGAGGAGCTGTTCGGGCGGGGCCGCGGGGGCTTGGGAGGGCTGGGCAGTCGCGACCGCGGAAGCAAGGCACAGCAGGACGACAGTGGCACGCATGAGGGCTCCAGTGGCCCTATCTTCTCCGCATCCTCAGTGCCGAGGAAGGCGCCGCTCATGGTGCCATGCGTCAGAGCGGATCAGAGCCGCATGGGCTGTGCATGCCGGTGCACAGCAGTGCGGTGGGCCTTTCGCGGGCGCGGAGGGGGTGTGGGCCTCGCCCCCTGGCGCAGGGGCAGGTCCGCCACCGTCTTCACGTCCCACACGAGCCCCAGCCACTCCAGGATGCGCACGGCCCAGAAGCCCGGATCCGGCTGCCTCCAGCCTATGCCCATCTGCGCCGAGCGGGGGTAGGCGTGGTGGGTGTTGTGCCAGGACTCGCCCATGCTCAGCAGCGCGAGCCACCCCGTGTTGCGCCCCTGCTCCGCGGCGCCGGGCAGCTCATAGGGCTGCTCGCCCGAGACGTGGCTCACGTAGTGGATGGCCCAGAAGCCATCCTGCGTGAGCGCCAGCCGGACGAAGAGGCCCCACGCGACGCAGGCCGGGCCGCCCACCGCGTACAGCGCGAGGGCCAGCGGCACCTGGAGCCACAGCCCCGCGCGCTCCAGGAGCTGGAAGAGCGGACGCTCGGCCACGCGGGGATCCACCGGCGGATAGAGGGAGGGATCCGGCGCGTGGTCGTCGAAGAAGAGCGCGTACGCCATCGCCTGGGGGAAGCTGACCTGATAGCCGAAGTAGGCGGGGCAGTCCGGCTGGTTCTGGTGGTAGTCGCGCCGGTGGTGCATGCGGCTCATGCCGAGGATGCCGCCCAGGCCCGCGAGCGAGCCCACCACGGCGAGCACCGCCTCCACCGCGCGAGACGTCTGGAAGCCGCGGTGGATGAGGCCGCGGTGGAAGCCCACCGAGACGCCCAGGCACATCGTCACCGCGAGCAGCCCCGTGGCCACGGCCACCGCGCTCCACGAGAAGAAGAGCGTGCCGCCCACGAGCGCTCCCGTGTGGATCAACGCCCAGCGCAGCACCTTGCTCTGGTTCAGCCGCGTCTCGCCCCCTGCTGCGCGCCTCGCATCGCCCATGGCCTCCAGCTCCTTTCGAGTGGAGGCCATCGCAAGCGCCCTGCCAGCGGATGGGCGCCGTCATTCCGGGCACTTGCGGCCCGGGAGCGGCTCTACTGTCCACGGTGTCGACGGTGGACTGTCAACGCGGGAGACGGTCGCCAGCGCGCCTGAAAGCCAAGAAATACCTGCCTTGACGGTAAGCGCCCCGAAACTGTTAGATGCCACTCCAGAGGCCAGCTCAGTTCTTCGGGGGTATGCATGCTCGGTGGAGCATGTCGCGTTTTATGTGAGGAGATGTTTTATGCGATTTTGCCATAGTGTATCCCTGATATGGCTGTGGCTGGCCGGGTGTACGAGCCAATCGGAGATAATCGCCACAAACGAAAACTATGGCGAAAAAGACGGCGGGGTCTGGGTGCGGGGTCCTTGGGGTGCGGTGAAGCCCTCCAAAGATATTGATGAGGTCATTGATCAGCTCTGTCCAGCCGTGATGGCATTGCCCAGAGCAACATTCGGCGATTATGGCGCAGAGTATTGTGGCATCATCTACTCTCTTGAGGACGGAACCTATTACGCCAGCCATGCTTCTCCGCTGGGAAAAGATGTGAGGCTTCATCAGTCCAGGCGCAAGCAGTGTCAGGTGCCCAATCAGGTTGTCGACTCGCGAGGCCAGCCTGAGTTTGTTGCTGACTTTCACGGTCATCCTTGGGCGGGTTCCGAGATGTCGCAGTGGGACATGAAGGCAGCAAATCAGCTCTACAGTATCCGCGTCCAGTTTGATACGGAATGTCGGGTGTTGAAGCTGATTCCGTATAAGAAGGAGGATCGGCCAGGCGAAGTCTACGCGAGGGAGGGGAAAAGCTGGAGACTCGTCGGGGTCATCAAGCCTGAGCACAAGGCCGATGGAATCATGACGCCTGTCGAAAGATGATTTGCAATCCGCGGTCGTCCTCGCAGAAGCAGGAGAATTCCATGAACCGCAAACTGTTGCTGCTGGCTTGCCTGATGTTACCCGCTTGCGCGCTCTTCCAGCGGCCTTTTCGCCCAGTTCGTGCTCCACCGGAAGAGGCAGCTCAAATCAAAATCCCGATGGCACTTCCGGAAGAGGGCCAGCAAGTCATCCGTGGGCCGATGGCTGCTGCAATTCAGCTCGCCATGGATGATTTCCTTCCCCGAGAATTGAAACTGCCGCGCGATGCAAGCCCCGAAGATATGTGCCTGCACTCGCGCGAGTCCTACGACGTGTTCGCGGCGCCTGGACCCGAGGGTATTATCTTTGTTCGCCTCACTCTAAGTCCCGAGGCTTGCAGGATGAACGGGATCCTCCTCGATATGGAAGCAACATACGCGATTGATGTGAAAGGCTGGCGTATCCTGCGCATCAAGGATTAGCCTGGATCATGAGAATTGGGTTTGCGCTGGTATGCTTGAGCTTGCTGAGCGGGTGTTCGTTGCTAGGATATTATAAACTTCCGAAAGCAGAGCGGGCGCCTCCAGAAGAGGCCGCGAAAGTAAAATTCCCTGATTCTTTTGAACACGGGATTGCTATCGATGGACCCATGAGGGCCGCGATTGAGGTGGCCATGAATGACTTCTTGCCGCCCGGCGCGAAGGTCAAACTCACCGAGGGCTACAAGCCCTTGGAGCAGTGCCTGTCGAGCAGAAGCACCTACGATGTCGTGGCGCTGAGGTCCGAGGAGGGCATCTTCTTTGTCAGCATCTTCCCCGTGATGGCGCGATGCCACCTCCAAGAGACCCTGCTGGACGCTGGCGCCGTCTATGCCGTTGACGAGAAAGGGCGCATCCTGGACGTGCACTGATCGCTCACCGGGTGGGTGAGCTTCCCACCCAAGAAGCCGCCGGAGTTCTGAGCGAGCGCCCCCGGGCCGCGGCCTGTCCAGCCTCCGGTGGTTCGGGCAAGAAATAGTTTCCCGGTGAGCGCCGCCCGGCGAGCGCCTGCGCGGAAGCATGGAGCCCCCGGAGCCAAGGTGGTTATCTTCCGGGGTATATGAAAACTTCACGCTTCTTCCGTTGGACGTTGGGTCTCGGGCTGCTCGCGGGCGGAGTGGTCCTGGCGGAACCGCAGGATGCGGTCATCTCCGTGAGCCTGCCCACTGCTTCCTACAATGTGAAGCTCACGGGCAAGGACATCATCTCCCAGGCGATGCAGCTCAGCCACTCTCCCAAGGAGATGCGGGGCCGCGTCGGTGAGAGCCCCACGGTCATCACGTTCAAGGACGGCGAGGCCAACGGCACCATCGGCGGCGCCGTGGTCAAGCTGAAGATCAAGACCGAGGGCAAGACGGTCAAGGCCGAGGGTGGCTTCGGCGGAGGCCCGGTGGAGCTGACCTACAGCCCCACGGAGCTCACCGTCTACATCCACGACTGCACCTTCCGGCTGAAGAACGACTCCGAGGGCTCCTATGTGGGCCGCCGCAGCTGTGACCGCGCCTACCAGCGCGACACGGAGGTGTCGCTCCCCGAGGTCTTCCAGCAGCTCAGCCCCGCGGAGCAGGCCACCCTGCTGCTGCTGACGCTGAGCTGAGCTGAGGGAAGCGCTGTGGACGTGGGGCCGCTATGGCTTCACGTCCGCGCGCCGGTGGAAGCCGATCCCCGTCGGAGTCCCCACCGTCACCTGGCTCTGCCACGGGAAGACGACGGCCAGCGCCAGGCCCGCCAGGCCCACCAGGGCGTAGATGAGGCGGGCCAGGGCCGAGGTCTGCTCGCGGGCCCCACCGCCGAAGATGGCGTCGACCAGATTCCAGTTGAAGAAGCCGATGAGGCCCCAGTTCAAGGCGCCGATGATGGCCACCGCCGCCAGAAACTTGATGAAGCCGCTCATGCGCTCCGTGCTCATGCGTTCCATGATCATGCCTCCGCTTGCCCAGCAATCAGGCAGTACTGTCAGGCGGCATTGCCCGGCAGAGGCCGGATGCCTCCTGACATGACAACGGTGTGAAGTGCCGCCCGGCGCGGCTTGGCCGCTGTGCCGGACTGCCGCATGCCGGAGGAGCCCTCGGCGCTCCCTCAGCCGTGTTGGCGAGGCAGCTCCACCGTGAAGATCGAGCCCACGCCTGGCTGGCTCGCCACGTGGATGTGGCCGCCCATCGCCTCGACAATCTGCCGGGAGATCCACAGGCCCAGGCCGAAGCCGCCGTAGTTACGCTCGGACACCGCCCGCTCGAAGCGGTTGAAGAGGCGGGAGAGATCCTCCTGTGCGATGCCGATGCCCCCGTCCTTCACGGACAGCCTCACCCGGTCGTCCAGCGTCTCGGTGAACATCTGGATGGGGTTTCCCCGGCCGTACTTCACCGCGTTGGACAGCAGGTTCGTCACCACCTGATCCAGGCGCAGCTTGTCCCACTGCCCCGTCGTCCCCGCCGAGAGCTGGAGCCCGAGCGCCGAGCCCGCGCGGGAGAGCTCCGGCTCGAAGCGCTCGGCCACCTCGCGCGCCAGCGCCGACAGCTCCATGGGCTCCGGCTGGAGCTGCAGCCGGCCCGCGGAGATGCGCGACACATCCAACAAGTCGTTGATCAGCTGCGTCTGCCGCCGCACCTGCCGGTCCACCGTGTCCAGGGCGCGGCGCAGCCGCTCCGGGGTGGGGCCCGTGGGCGAGCGGGCGAGCGTGGCCTGCAGGCTCTGCACCTGGAGCTGGAGCGCGCTGATGGGCGTCTTCAGCTCGTGGCTGGCGATGGAGAGGAACTCCTCGCGCAGCCGGATGGCCTGCTGCGCCTCGCGGTAGAGCCGGGCGTTGTCGATGGCGAGCGCCGCCTGCCGCGCCAGCTCCTGGGCGAGCGCCAGGTCCTGCGCGTCATACAGGCGCCGCGTGGTGCTGAGCGACAGCACCCCCAGGGCCTGGCCGCGCACCATCAGCGGCACGCGCAGCGCGGCCTGGGGATGGGGCTTGAGCTCCGAGCGCAGCTCCGGCTCACCGGAGGCGATGATGCGAGCCACCGCGGCCAGCTCGGGCTCTCCCGAGCTCTCGGGCCTGGAGCCCCCGTGCGCGGAGGCCACGCACCGCAGCTCCCCGTCCTCCTGCAGATAGATGGAGCAGATCTCCGCCCACGAGGGCACGGCCAGCCGGGCCACGCGCTCGAGCGTCACCTCGTCATCCAGGCTGCTGGCCAGCTCACTGCCCGCGCGGGCCAGGAAGCGCTGGGAGTCCTCCGCGCGCTTGCGCTCGGTGATGTCGGTGACGACGTAGACGCACTGCACCTGGCCGCTCGCGTGGCGCACCGCCGAGGCCCACAGCGCCACGTCGATGACCCGGCCGTCCTTGCACTGGCGCCGCGTCTCCTGGCCCATGAGCGGCTCGCCCCGCGCCGCGCGCTCCAGGCTCTCACGGAACTCCGCCTGCTGGTCCTGGGGGACGGCGAGCAGGGAGCGGCCGAGGGCCTCCTCCGACGTCCATCCGAAGATGCGCTCGGCGGCGGAGTTCCACAGGCGCACCGTGCCGTCCTGATCCATCAACAGGATGGCGGCGGGCGAGGCCTGGATGATGGCGGACAG
Organism: Hyalangium sp.; assembly: GCF_045802625.1. Taxonomy (NCBI): domain Bacteria; kingdom Pseudomonadati; phylum Myxococcota; class Myxococcia; order Myxococcales; family Archangiaceae; genus Hyalangium; species Hyalangium sp. Next base: position 93,241 of record NZ_JBJMQP010000147.1, read on the forward strand.
CGTCTGGTGGGCCTCGCGCACCGCGGCCTGGGCCTGCTGCTGTTGCTCGAGCAGGCGGGCGCGCGCCAGCGCCTCCGCGGCGGGGTGGACGAGCAGCTCCAGGAAGGCGCGCTCGTCCGCGTCGAAGCGGCGAGGCTCGGTGAAGCCCAGCACCAGGGCTCCCAGCGTGCGCCCCTCGGCCTTCAGCGGCAGGCAGGCCATGGACGGCGTCTGGGCAAAGCCCGTGGAGCCCTGCTGCTCCTCGAGCGCCTCCATCCACACCGGACGGCCCTCGCGCAGGGCCTCCATGAGCGGCGCGCCCATCACCAGGGGCAGGCGCTGGAAGCGCTCCACCAGCTCCTGCGGATAGCCGAAGGTGCGGACCAGCCGCGCGTAGGCGCCATCCGGCTCGATGAGCCACAGCCCTCCGCTGTGCGCTCCCACGGCCGCCACGCCATGGTCCACGACGATCTCCGCCACGCGCGTGGGGGTGAGCGCCTGGGACAGCTCGGCGGTGACGGCCTGGAGGCGGGTGGTGCGCTCGGCGGCGCGCTGGGCGTTGGCGCGGGCGTGCTGCTCGGCGGTGTAGAGCTGGGCACGCTCCAGCGCCTGGGCCGTCTGGTCCACCAAGTCCTTCAGGAAGGCGCGCTCGTCCCCGGTGAAGGTCCGCGGCGCCAGGAAGCCCAGGGCGAGCACCCCCACGGCCCGCCCCCGGGACAGCAGCGGCAGGCAGGCCACGGCCTGGACGGCCAGGTCCGCGCGCTGGAAGGTCGCCGGGTAGCGCGTCACGAGCTCCTCACGGGTCTGCACCCACACGGGAGTGGCCTCGCGGTAGCTCTGCGCGGCGGGCAGGGGCGCGTCGCTCGGAAAGCGGGACAGGTGCTCCAGGGTGCCCTGCGGCAGGTTGCGGCTGCCGAGGATCTCCAGCCAGGACGGAGCCTCGCTCGGCACGGTGACAATGCCTTGCTCGGCGCCCAGCGCGTCCATGGCCTCGCGCATGGCCACCCCGGCCACATCCGCCGGGGTGACGGCCTCGGACAGGGCCGCGGTGGCGCGCTGCATGCGCAGGATGCGGTTGGCGGCCACCTCGGCTTGCTTGCGGGCCAGCCGCTCGGCCTCGTAGGCGCGCGCCACGTCCAGCACCACCGCCGAGCGGTCCGCCACCTCCTGGAGCAGCATCCGCTCGGTGTCCTCGAAGGGACGCGCGCCCAGGCCTCGCGCCACCGTCAGGGTGCCGAGGATGCGCCCGCGCGCGCGCAGCGGCAGCACGAGCAAGTCACTGAACGGGAAGCGCTCGGCGGCCATCCGGAAGGTGGGCGCCACGGCCCGGCGCAGCACCTCGGGGGGCAGCGAGGAGAGCAGCAGGGACTCGCCCTTGCGCACCACCAGGGCGGACAGCCCCTCATCCGCCCGCTGAGGCCCCGCGGTGAGGGACTGGAACAGCTCCCGAGTCGTGGGGTCCGCGTGGGCCGTGCCCATGGGGTGCAGCCACAGGCCATCCTCGGACAGCAGGCGCACGCCGCACGCCTGCCCCAGCAGGGGCACCACGAGCGCGCAGATCCGCTCGAGCACCACGGGCGCCTCCAGGCTCGCGTCCGTGAGGACCTTGGAGGCCTCGGCCAGCAGGGCAAGCCGCTCCTCCAGCCCTAGCGGACTGGACTGGTAACGCTGCGTCGGACTGGAGCTTGCCGAAACCATTCCGATGAGGCCCCCGAAAAACGGCGATCGCACATGTGAACAACGGAATGAGCAAAGGTGATCAACCTCCTTTCGTACAAAGGTTGACAGGCATACAAGAGAGCACTTGGAGGCACACCTACCGACGTGTCGACTTCCACTCGGGCTGGAAAGCGGAGCCGTTCGGTGTGGGACCGAGTTGCTCCTGGCCCGGGTTCGGCTAAAGCGGGGGCCGTGAACACGACCACGGAAGCTTCCTCGCATCTTGCCCAGGGGGCTGAGCCCCTCAAGCGAACCGCCATGCTGGCGTTGGGAGCGCTGGGGGTCGTCTACGGGGACATCGGCACCAGCCCGCTGTACGCGCTGCGAGAGTGCTTCAGTGGCCCCCATGGCATCCACCCGACGCCGGACAACGTCATGGGGGTGCTGTCGCTCATCTTCTGGGCGCTCATCACCATCGTCTCGGTGAAGTACCTGCTGTTCGTCATGCGGGCGGACAACCGGGGAGAGGGAGGCATCCTGGCGCTGATGGCGCTGGTGATGCACCGGCCTCGGGGAGCTCGGGCGCCGCACCCGGCGCGGCCGGTGCTGCTGACGCTGGGGCTGTTCGGCGCGGCGCTGCTGTATGGAGACGGACTGATTACGCCGGCCATCTCGGTGCTGAGCGCGGTGGAGGGCCTGAGCGTGGCCACGCCCGTCTTCGAGAGCTTCATCATCCCCATCACCCTGGTGGTGCTGCTGGTGCTCTTCCTGGTGCAGCGGCACGGCACGGGCGGCATCGGCATCGTGTTCGGGCCGCTCATGTGCGTGTGGTTCTTGACGCTGGCGGTGCTGGGCGTGGCGGAGCTGGTACACAACCCCACGGTGCTCTGGGCGCTGTCTCCGGTATATGCCGTGCGCTTCTTCATGGCCAACGGGGGGCAGGGCTTCCTGGTGCTGGGCGCGGTGTTCCTGGTGGTGACGGGCGGCGAGGCGCTCTACGCGGACATGGGCCACTTTGGCTACAAGCCCATCCGCTCGGCGTGGTTCATGCTGGTGCTGCCGGCGTTGATGCTCAACTACCTGGGGCAGGGCGCGCTGCTGTTGAGGGACGCGGAAGGGGCGCGCAACCCCTTCTACCTGCTGGCGCCGGGCTGGGCGCTCTATCCGCTGGTGGTGCTGTCGACGGTGGCCACGGTGATTGCCTCGCAGGCGCTCATCTCCGGCGCGTTCTCCATCACCCGCCAGGCGATGCAGCTGGGGTACTGCCCGCGCATGGAGGTGGTGCACACCTCGGCGGAGGAGAAGGGGCAGATCTACCTGCCGGGCCTGAACTTCATGTTGTTGGTGGGCGTGGTGCTGCTGGTGCTGGGCTTCCGCACCTCGAGCGCGCTGGCGGCGGCGTACGGAATTGCGGTGACGGCGACGATGGCCATCACCACGGTGCTGTCGTACGTGGTGTTCCGCGAGCGCTGGAACGTGCGGCGGGCGGTGGCGCTGCCGGTGGCCGGGCTGCTGCTGGCGGTGGATGTGTCCTTCTTTGGCGCCAACGCGGTGAAGATCGCCGACGGCGGCTGGTTCCCGCTGGCGTTGGGCGTGGCGATCTTCACGCTGATGACGACGTGGAAGCGCGGGCGTGAAATCCTGGCGGCCAAGCTGCGCGCGGCGAGCATGGACCTGAAGGACTTGCTGGAGAGCTTCAAGGGCGAGCACGCGCCGTTGCGAGTGCCAGGGACGGCGGTGTTCATGACGGGCAACCCGGAGGGCTCGCCGCCGGCGCTGCTGCACAACCTGAAGCACAACAAGGTGCTGCACGAGCAGGTGGTGCTGCTGACCATCCTCGCGGAGGATGTGCCGCACGTGGTGGGGGACGAGCGGGTGGAGGTGAACCCGCTGGAGCAGGGCTTCGTGCGAGTGATCGCGCGCTACGGCTTCATGGAGAACCCGAGCATCCCGGACATCCTCAAGCGGGGGCGGGAGCAGGGGCTGCAGTTCCAGCTGATGAGCACCTCATTCTTCCTGGGGCGCGAGACGCTGATTCCGGCGAAGAAGCCGGGGATGCCGGTGTGGCGCGAGGCGCTGTTCTCGTGGATGAGCCGCAACGCGCGCAGCGCCACGGCGTTCTTCCGCATTCCGCCCAACCGCGTGGTGGAGCTGGGCACGCAGGTGGAGCTGTAGGCGTCAGGCCTGGCGGGGCTACCGTGCTGCGCGGGCGGCTGCCTCCACCACCCGGCGCGCGATGGCTCGGCTGATGCGGTGGCCGAGCTTCAGCTCCACGTCCATGTAGATGGGCGAGCTGTTCAGCTCCAGGAACACGAAGTCCTTGCCGCGCTGCTTGATGTCAATGCCCGCGAAGATCAGCCCGCACGCCTTCGCCGCCGAGCGGCAGAAGCGCTGGATGGGCTCGGGCAGCATCACCTCGTGGTACTGCGCCCCTCCGCCGCTGTAGACAGGGTCATCCCGGAAGTCCAGGTGCTGCGAAGGGGTCTCGATGGCCACGCACGAGACGAGCTCGTCGCCCACCAGCATCACCCGCAGGTCATCTCCCGGCACACGCTCCTGGAAGATGACCGGCGAGGCCGTCACCGCGCCCAGCCGCTCCAGCGCCTCGGCGTCCAGCGCCCGGGTGACGGCTCCGCCCAGCACGGGCTTGTAGATGACGTCCTTCACCTCGGCGTGGAAGGCGCGGATGGCCGCCGGATCATTCGAGATGAGCGTGCGCGGCACCTTCGCTCCCAGGCTGCGCAGCGCGTGGAGCTGGTAGGGCTTGTATTGCAGGGCGCTCGCCACGTGCGGGCCGTTGAGCAGCGTGGCGCCCCGGTGCGACAGCTGCAGCAGCCAGGACATGAAGTACGCGGCGCGCTCGCGCGTCTGGGTGAAGTGGGTGAACCAGTCCTCGTAGAGCACCAGCGAGTCGTCCTTCTTCATCGCCGGCACGTAGGGCGAGGGCACCGAGCGCACGTAGAAGCCCCGCACGTCATCCACGGGCTTGCCCAGGTAGAAGGTCTGCCCGTCGAGCATCGACAGCGGCTGGCCCTCGTCCAGCGCGCGGCTGTCCACGTACAGCGAGTCCGCGCCGAGCGTCGCCGCCTCGCGCGCCACCGCGGCGCACTGTGGATCCGCGCCATCGCCGAAGATGCCGATTCGCATGGTGCTGTCCCCCTCTGGGCTGAAGGCTTCCGCCCCAGGCAAGCAGGACTCACCTTCCGCGTATAGATGGGTGGGTGGCAACCCAGCCCCCGCACTTCTGGAGGAAACATGACGGGTCACCGCAGAGGCTCGCCGTTCATCCGGTACGAGCTGCCCCTGCTGTTCGGCGAGAAACCCCCGAATCCCGAGGACTTGGCCGAGCGGGGGAGCAAGGGCAAGCCCAAGCCCCGCCCCGTGACGACCCTGGCGGTAGGCGAGGAGAGCGGCACCTCCCGGCCGGGCAGTGTCACCACCCTGGTGGTGGGCGAGGAGAGCGGCAGCCGCGGCGCCTGAGCGGGAACGGGGCTCGGCGGCACGGCCGTATCCCCGTGGGCGAGCAGGGGCTCACTGCTCGTCGAGCAACACGGGCGAGAACTTCGCGGCGTCACACGAGGCCAATACGTAGCGCACCCCGGCGCGCTCGCCGGTGAAGCCCGCGGGGATGCCCGTGGAGTGCAGGTGGCCGTAGACGCACACCTTGGGCTTGAAGGCCTCGATGGGCGCGCTGAAGGCGGTGGCCTTCTCGTTGGCGTACAGCGGAGGGAAGTGCACCGCCACCACGCGCGTCAGCGGCGTGGCGCTCTCCTTCTCCTTCTTCAGCGCGTCCTCGATGGAGGTGGCCAGCCGCCGGGCCTCACGCTCCACGTAGGCCGCGTCTCCGGGCTCGTCTCCCATCTCGCCGCCGGGCATGGGCGGGGCCTCGGGCGCCGTCCACAGCCGCGAGCCCGCGATGAGCCACGGCCCCATCACCACTGCGGTGTTCTGCAGGAAGTTCTCCAGCGTCTTGAAGGGCTCCAGCAGCCGGCGCAGCTTCGACGCCGAGTCTCCCCACCAGTAGTCATGGTTGCCGCGCACCAGCAGCTTGCGGCCCGGGCGCTCGTCCAGCCACTTCAGGTCCTCCATCACCTCCGTGGGCCGCGTGGCCCAGGAGATGTCTCCGGCGACGATGATCACGTCCTCGGCGCGCACCTTCTCGTCCCACGCGCGCTGCAGCGGCAGCGGGTGGTCCGTCCACCCGAAGCGGTGCATGTCCTTGTTCCGGGTCGAGGGCAGGTGGGTGTCGCCGATGGCGAAGAGGCGCATGCCACCCTCATACCCAAGCCCGCTGCCGATGTCTGTACACGTTGCGCCAAGCGCTCATGACCGCTGCCGCGGCCCTCTCCCTGGCTGCCTGTGGCCCCCCCCAGCAGAGCCCGGAGCCCTCCGAGCCCGCGCAGAATTCCTCCAGCGCCATCGATGCGGCGCGAGCCGCGCTGGAGCCCGGATGGGCGCTAACCTGCCAGCCGTTGGAAGCGCGCCATGAAGCGGCGATCAATGGCGTCCTTGAGCCGCCACACGGCTCGACCGTGGAAGGCGAGCCCCTTCCACGCGCCCACAGCCGTGCCATCCCCCGCGTTCATGAGGGAGAGGAAGCCGGACTGCGCGTGGTAGGAGCGCAGCGAGCCTCCACCCGTGAGAGCCGCGCGCAGGTTGGCGCTGAGCACGGGCCCCTGGCGCACGGCGTACACCCCGGCCTTCGGGACGCGCTGGCCGCTGATGAAGCCCGCGCAGTCGCCCGTGGCGAACAGCTCCGGGTGTGAAGGGCTGCGCAGCGTGTCCTCGACCGCGAGGTAGCCTTGCGCGTCCACCGCCGCTCCGCTCTTGGCGAAGAGCTCCGGAGCCCGGGCGCCCGTGGCCCACACGCAGGTGGTGAAGGGGAGGGACTCGCCGGACTCCAGCCGCGCGGAGCCAGCAGACAAGGAGGCGAGGGCCGCCTTCGTCCGCAGCTTGATGCCACGCCGCGCCAGCAGCCGGCGGATGAGACGTTGGGCGGAGCGAGGCGCGCCCCGAGGGACTTCCTCTCCTCGTTCAATGAGCACGGTAGGCCGCCCGGTACGAGCCTGGAGACAGAGCGCCAGCTCCACGCCCGCGGCTCCACCTCCCACCACGAGCAGGGGGCCGGATTGCCGTGTCGCCTCGGGGAGCACGGTGAGCGCGCGGTCCAGGGGCTTGAGGACCCGGGCATGCTCCGTCACGCCGGGCAGCTCCGGGCCCGCGGGCAGCGAGCCGATGTCGAAGCTCGCCACGTCGTAGCCGAGCACCTGGCCATCCCCGAGCTGGAGCTCGCGCCGGTCCGCTCTCAAGGCCGCCGCGCCACTGGGCTCCAGGCGCGCCTTGGCGGCTCGAGCGAGCCTCGCCAGCTCGAAGGAGAGCTGCTCCAGCGCATAGTCCCCGGCGATCCAGCCCGGCAGCATGCCGCTGTAGAGCTGCCTCGGCCCGAGCGACACCAGCACCGTCTCCACCTCGGGCAGCGGCGTACGCGCCAGCGCCTCCAGCACATGAAGATGGGCGTGCCCGGGTCCAACGAGGACCAGCCGTTTCATGAAGGCCCTGCTAGCACGCGCGAGTGGCTTATGGAGCGCGAGTGCCCGGGAACAAGGTGAGCACCAGGCCATGCCCCGCCATGGCGCCTGCGTTGCGCCACACGTACTCGTCCCGGCCTTGGACGCTCACGTGGAACGTCTCCAGGTCTCCTCCCGAGTGCACATAGAGGAAGAGCCCGGTGGCGCTGGTGCCCTCCTGGCCCACCTGGGAGAGGTCCTCACTGGGGTAGTAGATGCGATGGGCCAGCTCGTCCCGATCGAGCCGCACGCGCGCCCCCGCCACGGGCTGGCCATGAGCATCCACCACACGGCCCAGCACGAACCCGGCCTGCTGGAGCGTCAGCAACTGGCCCCCGGTGAGCGTGCGCAGATTCTCGTCGCCCACGGCGCGGGTGAGCGCATTGTGGAAGGCCATGGGCAGCGCCCAGACCTGGGCGTCGATGACGTCCGTGCGTGGCCGCGAGCCCGTGAAGGCCGTGTCGAAGATGATGGTGGAGGCTCGCGCGAAGCCCTCCTGCTCGACGCCCGCCGCGAGGCTCAGGTGGATGTCCTTCACCGCGACATCCGAGACGGAGAACCCGTTGTCCTCCTCCACGCTGCCAGCGCCGAAGGTGGCGCTTGCATCGTTCACTCCCACGCGCAGGGGCTCCTCGATGACGAGCGGCACTCCGGCGAGTGAGGGAGGAGGCTGGCCTTGTTCCGCCAGCAACCGCACGGCTTCGGGCAGCACCTCCGCCCGGCCACGCACGGTGATTTGAAGGTTGTCCAGATCGACGATCTGGGCGTCCTCGGTGTTCGCCCCCGGATCCGGCATGGAGCCGGAGCCACAGGCGGCGAGATTCAGCCCGAGGAGGGCAAACGAAGCGAGCAGGCACGAAGACTTCATGACTGCTCGCCAAGATTTCCATGGACCCGCGGAGTGGCAATCCACCCCGCGGCGGACCGTCCCGTTGCGGACGATCAACTACCAGTGGACGTTGGAGCCCGTACCACCGCGGGGAGGAGGAGTGGAGCTGCCGGTGTGGTTCCCGTTGCCGCCATTGTTGCCGTTGCCCGGGTTCCCCGAGCCGCCACCGTGGTTGCCGCCGCCATTGCCGCCGCCCGGGTTGCCCCAGCCGCCGCCATTGCCGCCGCCGTTGTTGCCACCGCCATTGCCGCCACCATGGTTGCCGCCACCGTTGCCGCCACCGTTGCCGCCACCATTGCCGCCGCCGTTGTTGCCACCGCCATTGCCGCCACCGTGGCTGCCCCAGCCGCCGCCATTGCCGCCACCGTTGTTGCCGCCACCACTCGGAGGAGGAGGAGGAGGAGAGCCCCCGCCGCTGTTCCCGCCGCCGCTCGGAGGAGGAGGTGGAGGAGGATAGCCACCGCCGCTGTTACCGCCGCCGCTGCTGCCGCCACCGTTGCCGCCGGGGTTGGTGCCCGGAGTGTGCGAGCCGCCACCATTGCCGCCGCCGCTCGGGGGAGGAGGCGGGTAGCCACCGCCGTTGTTACCGCCGCCGCTCGGGGGAGGAGGCGGGTAGCCACCGCCGTTGTTACCGCCGCCGCTCGGGGGAGGACGGTTGCCCCAGCCACCGCCGTTGTTACCGCCGCCGCTCGGAGGAGGGTTGCCCCAGCCGCCGCCATGGTTGCCACCGCCGCTCGGAGGAGGAGGGTTGCCCCAACCGCCGCTCGGAGGAGGCGGAGGCGTCGACGGGCCAGTGCCCACGCCACCCGGAGGAGGCGAGTGGTAGCCACCATTGCCCCAGCCGCCGCTATTGCCACCGGTGCTGTAGCCGCTGTTCGGGGGCGGGTAGTTGGAACGCGGCGCGGGGTAGGTGGGCGGCGCCGTGTAGCCCCCCGAAACGGGCGAGGCGCCGTGCGTGTAGCGCGGGTTGTTGTAGACGTAGACGTCGTGGCTGCGGTCCCACGAGTAGGTCCACCCGTCGTACTGCCGCGGGTAGTAATCGTGCGAGTGCCGGCCGTGGATGTTGCAGTACCCGCCCGCCGGGATGGGGTGGTAGTCCTGGTACCAGATCACCGTGGGGCCGCGGTACCGGTACACGTCGTTGGTGTACGTGTAGTACTGCATCTCCGGCGCGTAGTCGTGGACGTGATCGTACTCCTCGAGGCACCAGCCACCGCCCGCAATGGGGTGGGGGCCCGAGAAGCGGTACTGCGTCACCTCGACCGTCCGATAGGTGCGGGCATAACCGTGGTAGGGCGTGACGACGCAGCCGGTGCCTGCGACCAGGGCCAGCGGCGTGAGAAGTACGAGTAGGCGACGCATGTGAAGGTTCTCCCGGGCCATCAACAAACCGGCCCGCTCGGGGCTTGCGACGACATTCGAGCAGACGAGCACAGCATAAAGAAATTCAAGCCCTCCAAAACTCCTCCCGTCTATGTATCGCGTGCACCTACACGGCCCGCGTGAGCCCCCCTGAGAGGCCGCCCGGCGTTTGGAGGCATGAGAACCCCCTGGAATATGAAAGGCTTAGGCTGGGGTGGCCCTCGGTGGGGTCCCGGCCAGGCAGGCGACGGAGAGACGATGACGGACATGGGATTTGGCGGCATGGGCCCCGGAGTGGCAGGCGCACAGTGCGCGCTGCATCCGGATCAGCCGGCGATGAGCACCTGCACGCGGTGCGGCAGCTTCATGTGCTCCACCTGCGCCGAGGGGGGCGCGCAGACGCTCTGCCCCAGCTGCCAGCAGCGCCTGGGCCTGGGGCAGGGCTTCCCGCTGAACCGCGCCAACTGGAGCTTCAGCGCGCTGTGGGACTACTGCTTCGAGATCTTCAAGCGCGAGTGGCTGATGCTCAGCGTGTCGATTCTCGTCTTCTTCGGCGTCGCCTTCATCGTGCAGTTCATCGTCAACCTGCTGCCGCTCCTGGGCGCTGCGCTGAAGAGCCAGGTGACCACCATTGTCCTCACCATTCTCACCATGATCATTCAGCAGGCGGTGCAGGGCGTGCTGGGCCTGGGCCTCATGCGGGTCATGTTCGATCTGCTCGAGGGACAGAAGCTCGACATCGGGCGGCTCTTCAGCCAGCTCCACAAGGTCGGGCCCTTCCTGCTCACCATGCTGCTGGTGGTCCTGATGATCGCCATCCCCGTTGGCGTCATCGGCGGCATCATCGGCGTCGCCCGGGTGGCGTCCGGAATGGCGTGGGAATCGCTGTTGCCCGTGGCCCTGGGCCTGGGTGTGCTGGCCTTCATCCCGCTGCTCTACTTCTTGATTCCGCTCTTCCTGCTCCAGGCGGAGATCGCCTACAGCGACGAGCCCTCGCCCATGCAGGTGCTGCGCAACTGCTACGCGTACGCGCGCGGCGAGCGGCTCTCCATCTTCGGAGTCTTCCTGGTGGGAATCCTCGTGGCGATGGTGGGTATGCTGGCGTGCTGCGTGGGCGTCCTCCCCGCCATGGGGATGACGTACCTGCTCATGGGCGGCCTCTACCTCGCGCTGCGCAATGGCGCGGAGATAGAGAGCTGAGCCAGCGCTGAGCCGGCGCCGCGGGGGCGCCGCGCTCCCTCAGTGGACGATGCGCTCGGAGGAACCTCCCGAGCGCGGCGCCGCCAGCTTCCCCATGCAGGTGAGGATGTGCTCGCGGTACTCGGTCACATCTCGCAGGCCGCACACCATCCACCGGCCCGCGATGACCAGCGTCGGCACGCCGCGCACGCCACGGCCCGCCGCCAGCCGGTGCTCGTCGAGGATGAGCCGCCGCGTCTCCTCCGAGTGGAACGCCGCGGAGAAGTCATTCATCGCCAGGCCCACGCGGCTGGCCAGCTCGAACACCACGTCCGTGCGCGCCACGTTCACGCCCTGCTCCAGCGCCGCGCGCTGCATGGCCCTGGCCATGTATGCCCGCGCCTGCGCGCCCTGGAGCCGCGCCGCCTCCAGCGCCGCCAGCGCCGGAATGCTCGAGCGGGGCGGATCCCCGCCCAGCCACAGCTCCGGCGTCAGCACCCGCGCCACGGGCTCTGGCTCCTCCTTGGCGCGCTGCACCTCCTCGGACAGCCCGCGCAGCTCGCGCTCCGTGGGCGGCGTATCGTGGATACGCAGTGGGTAGGGACGCGTGCGCCAGCGCACGGCATCGCCAAACTCCTTGCGGAGCACCTCCAGGCGGAGGTCGGACAGATAGCACCAGGCGCACAACACATCCTGGTACACGGTGATCTGCAGCGGCTTGGGCAGCAGGGCTCTCATTCGGGAGAGCGCAGATTAGAGGGGCGATCCGCCGCCGACAATCCCCTCCTGACATTCGGTCGCCACGCTCATTCCCGCAGGATCCGCGAAGTAGAGGGCTCGCATGCCCGTCACCCCTTCACGGCCTCAGCTCACCTGGCGCTGGGACCCATTGGCTGCCTGCTTGCTGTCCGCGAAGGCCAGCGCGTAGTCAATCATCTCCCCCGCGATGTCCTGGCGGGTGGCTGCCTCCAAGCCCTCGAAACCCGGGCTGGAGTTGATCTCCATCAGCCGCGGCCCCTCGTTGCCCTCCAGCATGTCCACCCCGGCGATGCCCAGCCCGATGATGCGCGCCGCCGTCACCGCCGCATCTATATATGCGGGCGGCAGTTCAATGGGCTGACCCTCTCCGCCCCGGTGGATGTTGGAGCGGAACTCGCCCTCCTTCTTCGCCTGCCGGCGCATGGCGCCCACCACCCGCTCGCCCACCACCAGGGCTCGCACGTCCTTGCCCTTGCTCTCGGCGACGAACTCCTGGAGGACGATCTCCTGGCCCAGGTCCCAGAAGGTGTCCACGATGGTCTGCACCTCGGGGAGCGTGTGGGCAATCATCACCCCGACCCCCTGGGTCCCACGGATGAGCTTGATGATGAGGGGCAGCCCGCCCACCTCCTCCACGAGCTTGCGCACGTTGCTCCGGTCGTGCGCCATCACTGTGCGTGGAATGTCCAAGCCCGCGCGTGACAGGTACTGCAGGCACCGCAGCTTGTCCCGGCTGCGCGCGATGGACTGCGCGGCGTTCACCACCGGCACGCCCATCATGTCGAAGTGCGTGACGACCGCCAGCCCGTAGCCGGTGATGGAGGCGCCGATGCGCGGAATCACCACGTCCACGCCACGAATCTCCACGCCGCGATACATCATCCCCGGGTGGCCCTTGGCCAGGATCATGCTGCATCGCAGCGTGTCGAGCACCAGCGGCCGGTGCCCCCGGTGTTTGATGGCCTCCACCAGCCGCCGGGTGGAGTACAGCGAGCGCTTCCGCGAGAGGATGACCACGGTCTTCTTCGTGCGGCGCCGCGCGGGGCGCGCCGGAGCCACGGGGGGAGCAGCGGGGTCCGCGGGCTGGGCCGGGGCTCGCGCTTTCTTCGGCTTCGCCTTGCGGGGAGGCATGGAGGGGGGGTGAGCCTACCACGAGAGCCAGCAACCAAGCTGATCTGCCGCTTCGATTTGCTATCTTCCGCGAAAATGAGTTCCAAGGCCCCCCACCCGGACGAGATAGGCACCAATCCTGGACCCGCCGCGGAGTTCGGCACCGATCCTCGCGGCGAGTCCCCCGGACACACGCTGGTGCTAGGCCAGGTGAACACCGTCACCACGGTCAAGCTCCACAAGTGCAAGCTCGCCGTGGCCTCGGGGCCGGACGAGGGGCGCTCGGTGGTGACGGACAAGGAGCGGCTGCGCGTGGGTTCCCACCCGCAGAATGATCTGGTGCTCGTGGAGGATCGCGCCGCCAGCCGGCACCACTTCGAGATCCAGTACACCGACCGCGGCTACCTGCTGGTGGACCTGAACTCCACCAACGGCACCTTCCTGGACGGGCGCCGCATTGAGCGGGCCTACCTCTCGCCCAGCTCGCAGATCCGCGCCGGCTCCAGCGTCATCACCTTCTCGCCCATTGACGAGGAGGTGACGATCGAGCCCGACCGCGAGGGCGAGCTGTGCGGCATGGTGGGCCAGAGCGTGAAGATGCGGCAGATCTTCGGGCTCATCAAACGCATCGCCCCCATGGACGTGTCGGTCATCATCCAGGGCGAGACGGGCACCGGCAAGGAGCTGGTGGCGCGCGCCATCCACGAGCTGTCCATGCGCAGCCGCGGGCCCATGGTGGTGCTGGACTGCGGCGCCATTCCCCCCAACCTGATCGAGAGCGAGCTGTTCGGCCACGAGAAGGGCGCCTTCACCGGCGCGGTGGCCAGCCGGCCCGGCGCCTTCGAGCGCGCCGCCGGGGGCACCATCTTCCTGGATGAGCTGGGCGAATTGCGGCTGGACTTGCAGCCCAAGCTCTTGCGCGTGCTGGAGAACCGCGAGGTGCGGCGCGTGGGCGGCAATGACGTCATCGAGATCGACTGCCGCGTCGTCGCCGCCACCAACCGGGATTTGGTGAAGGAGATCGCCGCGGGCAACTTCCGCGAGGACCTGTACTTCCGTCTCTCCGTCATCCACATCCACCTGCCGCCGCTGCGCCAGCGCCGGGACGACATCCCCAACATCCTCAAGCGCGCGCTGGCCGAGCCGGAGCTGGTGGAGCGCCACGGCCGCAAGCGCTTCTCGCCCGAGGCGCTCAGCCTGCTGATGGCCTACACCTGGCCGGGCAACGTGCGCGAGCTGGTGAACGTGCTCTCACACGTGCTCACCTTCTCGGAAGGGGAGGAGATCCTCCCGGCCCACCTGCCGCCCCGCGTCAGAGGCCAGGCCCGCGAAGGGCCACTGCCCTTCAACGAGCACCTCTCCTTCAAGGACGCCAAGGAGCAGCTGCTGGAGAACTTCGAGCGCGAGTACATCACCAGCGTGCTCGCCCGCTGCGAGGGCAACCTCTCCCGCGCTGCGCGTGAGAGCGGACTTCACCGCAAGTCCATCGAGCGGCTGGTGAAGAAGTACCAGCTGGACGCCAAGGGCATGAAGCCGCGCTGAGCCTCGCGCCCCCAAGCCCGAAAGTAACAGGGATGTGACAGGGCCCGGAGCGCCCGGGCCTGGCGCGTCAAGATGACGGATGGTCATGCAACCGCGAAATACCCGATACCTCCTAGCTTGCCGATGAGTACCCTGAGGATCAGACGAGGACGCGAGGCTGGGCAGGCGGCGGTGGAGGCCGCGCTGACGCTGCCCCTGACGGTGTTCCTCATCCTGGGCGTTCTCCAGCTCTTCCTGATGCTGCAGGCGCGCGTCATGGCGGAGTACGCGGCCTTCCGCGCCACGCGGGCCGGCAGCGTGCGCCATGGCGACTGCCAGGCGATGACGCACGCCGCCATCCTGGCCCTGCTGCCCACCTTCCACAGCTACCTGGGCAACGGGCTGAGCGGCTCGCCGGCGGACAAGCTCGGCCAGGCGTTCGAGCTGCGCAAGGGCAACGCGTACAACGCCGGCTGGGACGAGGGCCATAACGGCTCCATCGTCTGGATCATCCGCGAGTCTCCGCTCAGGGGCATCGTCCCCAACGAGGACAAGGAGTTCGACGAGCCCCGCTCCGCGGGCCAGAACGACGCGATGCGGCTGGAGACGCGGCTGGTGTTCTGGTTCCCGCTGAAGATCCCCTTCGCCAACTGGGTGATCAGCCGGATGATGCTCTCGTACTGGGGTTACATGAGCTACACGGCCCAGAACCCGCTGATGGAGACGCAGAAGGCGAACTGGACGGCCAGCTCCGTGAACACCATGACGCTGGAGAGCGCCATCCAGGGCGAGCTGCTCGGCCGGGTGGCCAGCCAGCAGTACGTCATCCCCATCCACGCCTCGGCCTCGCTGCGGATGATGACGCCCGCGCAGAACCGCTACTTCACCACCCAGAACTGCCCCCCGGCTCCGGAGACGCTATGAGGACGGATGCTCGTTACCGCGGACAGACGCTGGTGCTCTTCGCACTCACGCTGCTGCTCATGACGCTGCTGGTGCTGATGACGCTCTCCATCAGCACCAAGGTGAAGGAGAAGATGGAGCTGGACGCGGTGGCGGACGCGGCGGCCTACAGCAACGCCGTCGTCACCGCCCGCGTCTTCAACGAAGTGGCCCTGATGAGCCGCGGGCAGATCGGCAAGATGGTGTCCATGGCCGCTGTCCAGAGCCTCATCAGCTGGAGCAGCTACTACCGGGCCCAGGTCGAGGCGGCGCGCTCGTCCTATACGATCGCGCAGATCCCGTATGATCTCATCGCGCTGGCCTGCTGCATCCCGTACTCGCCCTGCACGGCCGAGTGCAAGTGCGCCACCAAGGCCATCAAGGACATCGCCGACGCGCGGGACAAGCTGGACCAGTACCAGCAGCAGCTCAAGTCCAACTGGGAGAACCTCGACAAGAACGCGGCCGACCAGGTGCGCAACCTGCAGCTGGCGGCGGTGACGCTCTACGGCGCGCAGCTCGAGCGCTACTTCCGGCTCCGCAGCAAGCTGGGGGGGCAGTCGGTGGCCAACGACATCGTGGACAAGGCCAAGGCGGGCAGCGCCTGGCCCAGCGAGTGGAGCGCGCCGGGCGGCGCGGACGGGGTGTCCATGGATGAGGCGGTGGGGCTGCCCTTCCTCAGCGGCCTGGGCGGAGCGGCGCTGCCGGTCAACCCCTTCAACTCGCACCACATCTATGCCGCCATGGGCAGCCGCGGGTTCTCCTTCACCACGCAGCGCACCATGGGCGCGGAGGTCCTCACCGCGCAGCTCCAGAAGAAGCTTCCCCAGCGCGACACCGTGGTCGTCACGAATATGGGCAGCGCCTACTTCGCCAGCTCTCCCAACCACGGGAAGCTGTTCCCCAGCGGCGCGTTCTCCTGGGCGGACGATCACCCCGAGGGCGTGGGCAACGTCGTCACCTTCAACCGCGGAGAGTCCCCCTGCCCGCCCACCACCGTGGGCTTCTCCGGTGCCAGCTCCACGCTGAAGTCCACCGACAGCGGCGACGACACGGACGAGCACATCTGGAGCCCCGGGGGCGAGTCCGAGGAGCAGGAGCGCCACACCCTGGGGGCGTGCGTCGCGGACTGCCCGGGCATCTGGCCCATGTTCGTGGACTACAACCCCGCCAACCTCGTGACGGGCGGCGGCAACCTCTGGGGCCAGCCCAAGAACCACGCCGTCATCACACGCGACTATGCGGCGCGGCTCGGCAACCCGGATCCCTGGGCGCTGTTCTTCCAGTTCCGCTTCACCAACACCTCGGACTCGGCCAACTCGCAGTTCGACGCGCGAGGCATCCAGCTGGGGCCGCAGAACGGCAACCTGGACATCAGCAAGCAGACGGCCCTGTCCACCGGCATCGCCTACTACCACCGCCATGGCCACTGGACGGAGCCGCCCAACCTGCTCAACCCCTACTGGCGCGCAACCCTGGTGCCCTTCGACGTGGACAAGAGCGGGCCGGATGACGTGAAGAAGTCGCTCGGCAGCGCGGGCGCGGGCTGGGCCGGGGATGCCTTCCAGGCCCTGAAGGATCATGGCTACAAGGGAGGGCCGTGAGATGGCACGCACCCCTGCTTCGCGCCGCACCCGAGGCCAGGCCCTGGTGGAGCTGTCCCTGGGCATCCTCATCCTCATCACCGTGCTGATCTTCGCCATCCACTTCGCGGAGGTGGGCTACATCTCGCTGAAGGTGACCGAGGCCTCGCACTCGGCGATGTTGGATGCCACCGGCTACAAGCTGCACGACTGGCCGAACGATGATTCCCCGGCCACCAGCGCGGCCAGCCAGGCCGGGCAGAAGGCCGACGAGCGGTACAAGGACTTCGACAGCCGCCGCTCGAGCACCGGCAGCGGCACGCTCACCCAGGCCTTCACCCGGGCCACGGGCATGACGGTGAGCTGCCGCACCGGCGGCGGTCCTGGCTTTGGCCCCAGCTTCTTCACCGACCTGGCCTACAGCGACAACGGGGGAATGACGTGCCTGTCCTCGGCGGACATCACCGCCGTGCGGGTGCCCACCGACTTCCTGGAGGACGCCAACCAGGGCTTCTTCAAGAAGAAGCACTACACGCCCACGCCCATCCACGTGTGCGGCATTGGTCGCGCCTCGGGAGGAGGCTGTCCGGGGCAGCTCACGACGATGCTGGATGACTGGGGCCTGTCTGGCAGTACGGAGAGCCGCATGTGCCCGCTCATCCCCGACTTCCCCGGTCCGTGCCTGAACACCAAGTACTGGGAGATGGCGGCCAGCGTGCACCTCACCTCCGGCCTGGGCCTGGGCGTGGCCGGCAGCAGCCTGGCGCAGAGCGTCGTCGGCGCGATGCCCTTTCCCTTCTTCTTCGGGGGAGAGAACGCCTTCTGGATGAGCGCCATGGGCGAGGAGACCGGCATGGTCCAGCCGCTGCCCAGCGAGGGCTGGAAGCTCTGGCCCACCTCTCCGGGCCTGGTGCCCGGCGGCATCAGCGGCATCCCCTACACCATCGCCTACTTCCAGAGGGACAGTTGCTTCCTCGGAAAGTCCTGCCCGTGAGCAGGTGGTTGCTGCCGGCGGTGCTCCTTGCCACCGCCGCGGTGGCGGGCAATGGGGAGTCTGCCGCCGCGGGCCCGGCCAAGTCCGCGCAGAAGAAGCCCGCCGCGGCGAAGCCCGAGGCCGCCGCAAAGCCCGCGCCCGCCAAGCCGGCTGCTCCCGCCGCTGCTACCCCGCGGCCTCCGTTCCATTGGGATGTGCCGGGGCTGCTCCAGTGGGTGGACTCGGCCGGGGTGCAGGTGTCCGACGGCGTGCCCATCACCCTGCAGATGGCGCTCTCGAAGGAGCCGGTGGAGGTGCTGCTCCAGCACTTCGCCAACTCCTTCCAGAAGGCCGGGTTCTTCATTCCACCGGATCGCGAGCAGGTGCAGGCCATGCGCGAGCCGCAGCTCACCGCGTTGGATCCAGAGCGGATGGTGTCCTACACGGTCATCTTCCAGCCCAACCCGGACAACACCGTGACGCTCATTTTGGGCACGTCGGATCTCTCGCACTACACGCCGTGGAAGGGCACGGATCTGGGCTGGGCGCCCCTGCCTCCCAACGCGCGGCTGCTGATGCGCACGGACCTGGAGGGTGGCCAGAGCGCCGTGCTCTCCGTGTCCTCCTCGGCGGAGCAGGTGATGGGCTTCTACCGCGAGGCGCTGAAGCAGGCCGGCTTCGTGGAGGACGAGCCGGGCCAGTTCCGCCGCGGCTCGGAGACGATCGGCGTCTACCCCCAGAGCCAGGAGGGGAAGCTGTCGGTCAGCCTCACGCACCGCCTGGGAGGAGCAGAGGCGCCCCGCGCGCCCTGAGCCCCGCCTCGGCCCGGCAACCTCGCAGTTCACGCTGGCGGCCCGAGCTGGGGCCCCGACACGGAGCAGGACGGATGCACTCGACACGGAAGACACTCACCCGCTGTGGGCTGTGGGCGCTGCTGGCGGTGGCGCTGGCCGCGGGGGGCGCGGAGGCCGCGCATCGAAAGAAGCAGTCCAAGAGCCCGGAGTCCAGCTGCATGCAGCACTGCAACGAGAACAACCAGGACAAGATGCGCAGCTGCATGCAGAGCTGCCCGAAGCCCCGCTCGGGCAAGATGGAGGCGTTCCAGGCGTGCTCCCAGCGCTGCGGGTCGAACCTCAACACCGACACCTGCTACGAGCGCTGTGAGCAGAGCGGCGGCAAGCACCACGGCCGCTGAGGGGCTCGCGGGCTTCAGGCCCGCCGCGCTACTTCTTCTTCACCATGCCGCAGGACTCGGGGCACTGGGCGAGCTGCTCCCCATGGCACTGATCCGCGCAGGCCGCCTTGTTGTTGCAGTGGGACATGCAGTCCAGGATGGGCTTCTGGCAGTGCTCCAGGCATGTGAACTTCTCGGGGCTGGTGTCGAACTTGTCCTGGGTGAGCGGCGTGGAGTCGTCCTTGCGGCTCTTGCCGGTGCGGGGCCCGGCGGCCCCCGCCCAGGCCAGCGCGGACAGCGACAGGATCAGCAGCGCGGGCAGGCCCTTCATGCGTTCCTCCAGATGGGGTGTTTCCCCTCGTGAGCGGACGGAATGTAGAGCCTCTCTGGCTCGGACTCCATTCTCGCGGGCCAGGGGCTCCTGTATCCTCGCGCTTGGACGATCGCCTGATGCCGGGATGCGCCCGCCGCGTTCGGAAGGAATGGCTGATGCCTGGAGACCGCAAGACGAGGGCCCATCAATGGGGCAGGAGGCTGGCGCTGATCACCTGTCTGCTGGCCCTGCCGGGCTTCGCCGCGGCGCCCAAGGGGTCCAAGGCGCCCAAGGGGCCCGACGCGTGTCAGGCCCAGTGCGCGGGCTCCCTGAGCAAGCAGACCCAGGTGTGCATGAAGAAGTGCCCCAGCCCCAGCAAGAAGAGCAAGCGGGACGACTACCAGGCCTGTGCCCAGATCTGCTCCGACCACTTCGAGCATGAGTACGCCCGGTGCGACAAGGACTGTAGCGGCAAGTCCAAGACGGACCACCCCAAGAGCAAGCACCACCGCTAGAGGCCCGCCCCTGGCCAGCGCGGCTTCCATATCCCCGCGAAGGGGAGAGGGAGGCTCGGGGTGTGTGGATGTAGGCTTGATGATCCGGGTGTGCGGCCAGTCGACGGATAGGCCCCCCTGGAGGGCGGTGTTACCGTTGAGAACAAATGGTTTCCCGTGTCCACAAGCCCAGGCGAGGTGAGTCCGGTCAAGCGGCCGTGGAGTCCGCGATCACGCTGCCGATGGTGGTCTTCCTGGTGCTGGGCACGCTGCAGCTGTTCCTCATGCTGCACGCTCGCATCATGACACAGTATGCGGCGTTCCGCGCCACGCGCGCCGGGAGTGTGAGCCAGGGCAACTGCGAGCGAATGAAGCACGCCGCCATCGCCGCGCTGCTGCCCACCGTGACGCGCACGGACAGCCCGGCCCGGCTGGGCAGCGCCTTCAAGAAGTTCAAGGACAACGACTACGCCGCGGCGGGGCTGCCCAACTTCACCGACAAGATGATCTGGCTGATCCGCGAGAACCCCACCAACATCGGCGGCGGCGAGGACGTGGACTTCGACCAGGGCGGCGGCCCCATGCGGCTGGAGATGCGGCTGGTCTACTGGTACCCCATGCAGATCCCCTTCGCGAACTGGGTGATGACCAAGATGTTCCGGGCCGAGTTCGCCATTGAGGACTACACCGCGTCCAACCCGCTCCTGGAGGCAGAGAAGAACGCCGACTGGGTGGCGGGCAAGAACACCATGGAGGGGCTGATCCGCGGCGAGTACGCCAACCGTTCCCAGAAGGAATACGTCTTCCCCATTGCGACCAGCTACTCCATGCGGATGATGACTCCGGCCAAGCCGGAGAACTTCACCTCGCAGCGCTGTGACTAGTGAGCTCCCGGCTATGAAAGCCCCCCGCCCTCGTGGACAGACCCTGGTGCTGTTCTCCCTCACGCTGCTGCTGCTGGCGTTGATGGTGACGTTGACCGTGTCGTTCGGCCTGCGCGTGCGCGAGCGCATGGAGCTGCAGACGATCGCGGACGCGGCCGCCTACAGCGACGCGGTGGCCTCCGCGCGCATCTTCAACGTGATGGCGGTGATGAACCGCACCGAGTGGAGCCTGCTGGTGGCCCAGTCCGCCACGCAGGCCTATATCAGCTGGACCTCGGCGTACTGGGGCTCGATCAACGCGCTGAAGAACAGCGGGTACATCTGGGCCCAGGCGGAGATCCCCCTCACCTGCACCCCCGTGCAGATCCCCGTGGCGCAGGCGGAGCTGGACCTGTGGCTGGCCGCCCTCAATGCGGAGTCCGCCACCATCCAGGGCAAGTGGAGCCCGGTGGACAAGGCGGCCTCGAGCCTGGTGCGCAACCTCAACAGCATCCAGGCGGTGATGCAGGACAGCGACTTCTCGCAGAACTACAAGAAGCTCGAGGACCTGATCAAGAATCAGAAGATGGCCGGTGACATCGTCGCCCAGGCGCAGCCGCTGAGCCCGTGGAAGATGACCGCGCACCCCTCCGCGGCGGACGACAACAACTTCCGGGAGCTGTCTCGCGACTGCAAGACGGGCGTGGCGTGCGATCCGATGCCCCCGGGCGCGGGCTCGGCCAACAGCGGCGACAACAGCATCATGCACCAGTATGAGATCTACATGGGCAGCCGCGGGGACGGCTTCACCACCGGCCGCGCCGGCGGCGCCATGCTGATCACCGCCAAGCTCAACCAGATCCTCTCCGGGTATGGCGCCGCGCTCTACACCGGCACGGGCGCCTCGTACCGCTCGGATCAGTTCGATGGGCCGCGCCACGGCCAGCAGGCCAACCCGGGCGCGGCGCACTCGGATGATGACGGCAACGTGAGCTTCGCCGGGACGTTCGGCGGGTGCGCCATCGCCATCCCGCCGCAGAGCGTGATGGCCGACGTGCTGGCCAACCTCAACAGCAACCCGGACCGGCACATCTGGACCGATGGTGTCTGCATCAACCAGGCGGACATCAGCCACACGCTCATCGGCGACATCGCCGGCGGCAACTGGCCCATCGTCATCGACTACAACACGGACAAGGCCCAGGACGTGCAGGACATCCACGGCCAGCCGAAGGTCTTCTCGATCATCCAGCGGGACTACGACGGGCGCATCGACGGGCAGCCCGAGCCGTACATCCTCAACTTCAAGTTCAAGTTCACCCCCTCCTCGAACTCCAAGTTCGACAACCGGGGCATCGCGGTGGGCGGCAGCTCGAACATGAAGCAGACGGCGGCGGCCACGGGCCTGGCCTACTACCACCGCGGCGGAGACTGGGCCGAGCCGCCCAACTTCATGAACCCGTTCTGGCGCGCCACGCTGGTGGTCCCGGACGTGGACGCGACGGGCAAGGATGATGTGATCAAGGCCGTGGGCAACGCGGATCCGCTCGCGGAGCAGGCGGCGAAGGCGCTGGACAACGGCGGCTTCAGGGGGTGGCAGTGATGAACCGGCACATGCGTCCCGCCCCGCGCGGGCAGGCCGTCGTGGAGGCGGCCCTGGGCATCCTGGTGTTCGTCTCCATCCTCGTGTGGGGCATCCACCTGGCGGAGATGGGCTACCTGGCGCCCAAGGTGCACGAGGCGGCGGCCTCGGCCATGTGGGACACCACGGCCGAGCTGATGCACAAGCACCCCAACGACTACTCGCCTCGCCAGAAGGCCATCAAGAACGCCGGGCCCA
The DNA here is from genome assembly GCF_045802625.1 of Hyalangium sp. Lineage (NCBI taxonomy): Bacteria > Pseudomonadati > Myxococcota > Myxococcia > Myxococcales > Archangiaceae > Hyalangium > Hyalangium sp. The sequence continues at coordinate 115,448 of NZ_JBJMQP010000147.1, forward strand.
ACGCCGAGGGGCTGTACGCCGCCTTCGACGGACGGACGAACGGCAAGAAGAGCGGCAGTATCTCGCTGGTGTTCACGGGCGCCGGGAACCTCAAGGTCAACTGCTCCCAGGAGGACATCGGGGACACGACGCAGAACAACCTCACGGCCTACGGCGGGGGCGAGGGCGGCATGGGCTGCTATGCCTCGGCCCAGTTCGAGGCCATCAACTTCCCCAAGCGCTTCGTGGACAAGGGCCCCGAGGGCTTCTTCAAGACGGCCAACTACCCGCCGAGCCTCAACAAGCTCACGTTCTGCTCCATTGGCCGGGCCGAGAACGGCAACTGCAACAAGAGCAAGATCGTCATGATGCTGGATGACTGGGGCTTGTCGGGCGCAGCGAACGAGAACGCGGACTGCCTGCTCCAGGGCTGCACCAACCAGCCGTTCCATGATCTGGTGGAGAAGGTCTACGACCAGGCGTACGGCGGTGGAGGGGCGGGCCGGGCCATGGCGACGGCCATCGTTGGGGCCGCGCCGGGCGGGGACGAGGGCAAGTTCTGGATGAGCTACGACAAGGGCCCGGACCCGGGCATGTCGGGTGGCGACAGTGATCCGGCGAACTGGATCACCAACGTGGTGAACGGCAGCCGCAACCCCGCGTTCCAGACGCGCCCCAACCCGAACCGCTTCCTCGGCATCAAGGACGTCATCAAGTGAAAAGGCTGCTCGCCGTGGTGCTCCTGCTCGGAGCGCCATGGGCCGCCGGGGCGGAGGCTCCGGCCTCCTCCACCGCGGACACGAAGGCCTCCGCGCCGAAGCCGAAGCCGCACCCCTTCGAGTGGAACGTGCCGGGCATGGTGGCGCACGTGGATGTGGCCGGCACGATGGAGGCCCAGGGCATCCCCATGAAGCTGAACGCGGTGGACTCCACGTGGATGCCGCCCGAGCTCTTCAACCACTTCCTCAAGCAGTTCACCGAGGCGGGCTTCTATCTGCCCCCGCCCAAGGATCAGCTCATCGTCCACGGGGCGGCCACGCTGACGGCGATGGATGTGGAGCGGCAGCTCGTCTACACCGTCATCATGCGCGTCAACCGGGATGGGAAGACGACGAAGGTGCTGCTGGGCACCTCCAACATGGGGCTGGCGAAGCCGCCGAGCGACACGGCGTTCGCGCCCGTGTACCCGGGCGCGCATGATCTCATCACCAGCAACGTCGAGGTGGGGCGCACGCTGGGCTACGTCACCCGCGCGACGCCGCAGGAGCTGAACGCCTTCTATTCCAAGGCGATGGCTCAGGCGGGCTTCAAGGAAGAGCGCCCGGGGCTCTACTCCAAGGACCGGGAGCTCATCGAGGTCCTGGCCAAGCCCCTGCCGAACGGCGAGCTGTCCGTGCTCGTCGTCAGCCGCATCGGCTCGGCGGAAGAGTTCATCAAGAATCCCCATACCGACTGAGTGAGCACCCCTTGAGTCTTCTCTGCTGGAAGCCCGCGTTGTGGCGGAACCTCGTGCTGTGCGGGGTGCTGGGTCTGCTTGGCGCCGGAGCGGTGGCACGGGCGGAGGACGCGCTGGTGACGGCGCCAACCCAGGCCTGGGCGCCGGGCAGCTATGCCCAGGTGAAGGACCCGGCGGGGTTGGCGCTGCGGCCGAAGAAGGGGGCCGCGGTGAAGGTGCCCTCGGGGGCGCGGATCCGCGTGGACGCGGCCGCCGGCAAGGGCCGCTTCCGAGTCACCTACGCGGGGCAGCAGGGCGAGGCCCGCGCGGATCAGCTCCAGCCCGTGCAGGCGCCCGAGCTGCCCGCCACGCTGCTGGAGGCGGTGACCCAGCTGTCCTCCGAGGCGGCGGTGCTCTCTCCCGGCTCGGACGTGGCCATCGCCGTGCGCAACCTGAAGACGGGCGAGTACGGGGGCGTGAATGACGAGGAGCCGCATGTCTCGGCCAGCTCGGCGAAGGTGCTCTGGGTGGCCGCGGCCATGAAGCGCGTGGGGGCCGCGAAGGTGGCGCCGCACGCCGAGGCCATCTTCCGCCACTCGGACAACATGGAGTCCGGGGCCGTGATTGATCTTATCGGTCCGGACGCGGTGAATGACTACTACCGCGAGCTGGAGCTGAAGCACACCGCGCTCACCTCGTGGGGCTTCGGCAAGCCGCGCAAGGCGACGAACTCGCCCCAGGAGCTGGGCGACGACAACTACTTCACCGCCGCCGACGTGGTGGACTTCCTCTCGCGGCTGGACAAGGGCCAGCTGTTCGGCGCCAAGGACACCGAGACGCTGCGCCACTGGCTGACGCTCACGCCTCGCACGGGCTGTGGCGGGTGGATGGGGGCGCTGCTGCCCGAGCCCGCTCGCGCCTCGCTCATGCACAAGGCGGGGTGGCTGCCTCCGGGGTGCTGCTCGGATGAGAGCAAATACAACACGCTGACGGAGATCGGCATCGTCCAGGTGCCTGGGGGAGACCGGTACGCGGTGGCGGTGCTCGCCCGCCACGCCAAGGACTACTGGCGCAAGCAGGCCCCCTTCGTCGAGCGCGCCTCGTGCGTGCTGTACCGGGCCGTCTCGAAGGACGGGACGCTCTCGTGCCACGATGCCCAGGGCACGCTGGATCCGGCCACGTTCGGACTGCCGGAGTCAGCGCCCGTCCCCACCGATTGCGACTGACATGAGCGACGCTGGCGCGCCCCCCAAGGACTACAAGGACACGCTGAACCTGCCGCGCACGGAGTTCCCCATCAAAGGGAACCTCGCGAAGCTCGAGCCGCGGATGCTGGAGTGGTGGGCCGAGCGCCGCATCTGGGCCCGGCTGCTGGAGAAGAACGCGAGCGCCGAGCCCTTCGTGCTGCCGGATGGCCCGCCGTACGCCAACGGCCACCTGCACGCGGGGCACGCGCTCAACAAGGTGCTCAAGGACCTGGTGGTGAAGTCGCGCAACCTGTCCGGGCGGCGGTGCGACTTCATCCCCGGCTGGGACACGCACGGGCTGCCCATTGAGCAGGCGGTGGAGAAGCGGCTGAAGGAGCAGAAGATCGACAAGCGCACCCTGGCTCGGGACGAGTTCCTGGAGCGCTGCCGCCAGTACGCGCTGGAGTTCATCGACATCCAGAGGGCCGAGTTCCAGCGGCTGGGGGTGTTCGGGAGCTGGGAGGCTCCGTACCGCACGCTGGACTTCGCCTACGAGGCGCAGGAGCTGCGCGAGCTGGCCACCTTCGCACGGCGGGGCATGCTCTACCGGCGCAAGAAGCCGGTGTACTGGTGCCTGAATGATCAGACGGCGCTGGCCGAGGCGGAGGTGGAGTACGAGCCGCACACCAGCCCCTCGGTGTACGTGGCCTTCCGGGCGGGGCCGGAGCTGGCGGAGCGCTTCTCAGCGCTCAAGGGGCGCGAGGTCTTCTTCGTCATCTGGACCACGACGCCGTGGACGCTGCCGGCCAACCTGGCCATCGCGGTGAACGCGGACTTCGAGTACGTCTTCTACGAGGCGGGCGGGCGCGTGCTCTGCGTGGCCAAGGAGCTGCTGGCCAAGGTGCTCGCGGAGGTGAAGGCGGACGAGCTGGTGATGAAGAACGCGAAGCTGCCGGGCGGGGACGTGGAGACGGTGGCGTTCGATGACTTGAGGAAGGTGCTCGCCTACGCGAGCGGCTCGGACCTGGAGCACCTCACCTACCAGCACCCGTTCCTGGAGCGGACGGGGCGGGTGGTGCTGGGCGAGCACGTGACGCTCGATGCGGGCTCGGGGCTGGTGCACACGGCGCCAGGGCACGGCCAGGAGGACTACGAGGTTGGCCTGAAGTACGGGCTGGACATCTACAACCCGGTGCGCGCCGACGGCCGCTACGATGACAGCGTGGGCGCGGGGCTCAAGGGCCTGCGGGTGTTCGACGCCAACCCCGTCATCATCGAGCTGCTGGCCGAGCGCGGCGCGCTGCTGAACTCGAAGACGGACAAGGTGGAGCACAGCTATCCGCACTGCTGGCGCTGCCGCAACCCGGTCATCCTCGCGGCGACATCGCAGTGGTTCATCCCCATGGACAAGCCGCTCGCGGGGGAGAAGACCTTCCGCCAGCAGGTGCTGGACGAGGTGGACCGGGTGCAGTGGGTGCCCGAGTGGGGACGCAGCCGCATCCGCGGCATGCTGGAGGGCCGGCCGGACTGGTGCATCAGCCGGCAGCGGACCTGGGGCGTCCCCATCCCCATCGCCTACTGCGAAGGCTGCGGGGAGGCCGTCATCTCTCCGGAGTTGATGGAGCGCGTGGCCGCGGCGGTGGAGAAGGAAGGCGTGGGCGTGTGGTACCGCACGCCGGTGAGGGAGTTCCTGGGCGTGCAGGCCCGGTGCGCCTCGTGCGGCGGGAGCGAGTTCCGGCGCGAGACGGACATCCTGGACGTGTGGTTCGACTCGGCGTGCATGTTCTCGGCGGTGCTGGAGCGGCGCCAGCGCATCCCGGCGGACCTGTTCCTGGAGGGGAGTGATCAGCACCGGGGCTGGTTCCACTCGTCCATGCTGGTGGCGGTGGGCACTCGGGACATGTCGCCCTACCGGGCCTGTCTCACGCACGGCTTCGTGGTGGACGGGCAGGGCGAGAAGATGTCCAAGAGCCGGGGCAACGTCATCGCCCCGCAGAAGATCATCGAGAAGTACGGCGCGGAGGTGCTTCGGCTGTGGGTGGCCGCCAGCGACTACCGCAATGACGTGCGCCTGTCGGATCAGATCCTCCAGGGCTTGAGCCAGGGCTACGCGAAGATCCGCAACACGCTGCGCTACGCGCTGGGCAACCTCTTCGACTTCGACCCGGCGAGAGACTCAGTGCCGGCCTCGGAGTGGGTGCCGCTGGACGCGTGGGCTCGCGGACGGTTGGCGGAGGTGGTGGCGAAAGTACGCCGGGCCTATGAGGCCTACGAGTTCCACCTCGTCTACGCGACGGTGGTGGACTTCTGCGCGGCGGACTTGTCGGCGGTGTACTTCGACATCCTGAAGGACCGGCTCTACACGGCGAGGGCGGCGGGGCGGGCGCGGCGCAGCGCGCAGACGGTGATGCACGAGGTGGCCTCCGCGCTGCTGCGGCTGCTGGCGCCGGTGATGAGCTTCACGGCGGAGGAGGCCTGGCAGCAGCTCCCTGGCCGGCCGGCCGAGAGCGTCTTCCTATCGGACTTCCCCGAGCCCGCGGGAGCGCTGGAGCCGACGCTGGCGGAGCGCTACGCGAAGCTGTTCGCGGTGCGAAGCGCGGTGCAGGGGGTGCTGGAGGAGGCTCGGCGGGAGAAGCTCATCGGCGCGTCGCTGGAGGCGCGGGTGGTGCTCACGGCGAGTGGCACGGCGCGCGAGTTCCTCCAGGCGAACCTCGCGGAGCTGCCCACGCTGTTCATCGTGAGCCAGGTGGAGCTGGCCGAGCAGCCCGGGCCGAAGGCTCGGCCGCTGTCGGTGGCGCAGGCCTTGGGCGAGGGGACCACGGTGACGGCGGAGGTGCTGCCAGCGAGGGGAGCGAAGTGTCCCCGTTGCTGGGTCTACTCCGAGGAAGTGGAGCAGGGGAGCGAGGTCTGCCCTAAGTGCCGCGAGGCCCTGGGCTGAACCTTCAGGCTTCGTGCTCCAGCTCGCGCAGCTTGTCCACCAGGGCCTGCATGCGCTGGTGGTGCGTGCCGGGCCAGTAGACGCGCCGGCACTCGGGACACTGCTGGAAACGCGAGTGAGTGGCGGCCACGCCCTCGGGGATGCGGTCGAGCACCTCGCCCTTCTCGGCCGCCGCGAGCGAGGCGTTGCAGGCCAGACAGCGGGTGAACGGGCGCATCCGCGAGGTGAGCTGGTAGCGGCGCACCACCTCCACCAACTGGTGCGCGGGATCCGAGCTGCGCGGGTAGTAGCCGTGCTGGACCTCGGAGCGCTTGAGCAGCCCCAAGTCCCGCGTGAGCACCACGCGCTCCTCTTCCCGGGACAGGCGCGCCAGCTCGTCGTCCGCGAAGTCATTGCGCCATGAAGTGTCGAAGCCGAGCATGCGCAGGAAGCCCGACAGCCGCCCCAGCCCCACATCGAGCGCGAAGCGGGGCTCGGCGGGCAGCGGGAGCCCCACTCGGGTGACGGGCGCCACGTCGAGCGAGTGGAACGCGGGGTAGGCCGCCACGCGCGAGCCGTCCTCCACCCGGTGTGAGAAGTCCACGGCCTCGCCATCCACGAGGATGACCTCCACCTCGGGGTGGGGCGGGCCGAGCGACTCGAGCAGATCCTTCACCGAGGGCGTTCCGGCGAAGGTGTGGAGGAACTCAGCGCCACGCCGCTCGGGCGGGAGGAAGTCGTTCAGCGCACCATAGAGGCGCACTCGCACCTGCTTCGGACTCATGGATGCCGGACTCCCACACATGCCGGATGGCTCACGAGGTGCACGCTAAGCTCCCGCCCCGGGAGGCTGTCCACCCTTGCCTCCAGGCCATCGCGGGCCGATGGGTGATTCACGCCGGGTCGCAGAGGGCGAGCAGTCGCGCTTTTCGCCCTGGAGGGGCCTCAACCGAACTATGAGTTTCGTGTAATCTTCGGATCGTTCACGTGCCGGCGCTGACCGATGGGTCCGCTCCCCCCGGCAGCAAGGAATCGGTCGCTTCATGAAGAAGATGCTCTTGTGCCTCCTGGGGGCGGGGTTGGCACTGTTGTTCATGGTGCAGGCCTGCGGGCCTGACTCCGTGCCGCCGGTGCCGCCGCTTCCGGACGGTGGGGCGTGGGTCGAGTGCAATGCGCAGGATGCCGGCGCGTGCGCTCCCGACGAGCAATGCCGGTACATCGACGTACACGATCGCTACCTCTGCGTGCGCCCCTGTGAGGCGACGCCCGCGTGCGCGGACCTGGGAGGCGCGTGCTGCGGCGGGAGCGAGGACGGCGGGTCGGGTGGCTACTGCCTGCCGAAGGATCAGTGTGACTGGCTGGATGGGGGCAGCGGGGACGGGGGTACGACTGACGGTCCATCGCTGGATGGTGGAACGGGCTCTCAAGATGGGGGCACTGACGCGGGTTCTGGCGCGACGGATGCGGGCCCCAAGACGGACGGGGGCGCCAGCACGGACGCGGGCTCCCTGAGCGATGCGGGCTCGGAGATGGATGGGGGCGGTGTCACGGACGCGGGGCCCGACACGGGCCCCGGCCCGAGTGCGGATGCGGGCCCGAGTGCGGATGCGGGTCCGAGTGCGGATGCGGGTCCGAGTGCGGATGCGGGTCCGAGCGTGGATGCCGGTCCTGAGGTTGACGCGGGCCCGAGTGCGGACGCCGGTCCGAGCGTGGATGCGGGCCCGAGCGTAGACGCCGGTCCGAGCGTGGATGCCGGCCCTGAGGTTGACGCGGGTCCGAGCGTGGATGCCGGTCCGAGCGTGGATGCCGGTCCTGAGGTTGACGCGGGTCCGAGCGTGGATGCCGGTCCGAGCGTGGATGCCGGTCCTGAGGTTGACGCGGGTCCGAGCGTGGATGCGGGCCCGAGCGTGGATGCGGGTCCTGCCACGGATGCGGGCTCGGATGTGGATGCGGGCCCTGCCGTTGACGGCGGGTCTGCTCCGGACGCGGGTCCTGCGATCGACGGCGGCATGGACGCCGGTCCTGTGGTGGATGCGGGGCCTGCCACGGACGCGGGTCCTGCAATCGACGGCGGTACGGACGCCGGCCCCGTGGTGGACGGTGGCACGGACGGCGGCTTCCCAGGCGATGCTGGCTTCGACGGAGGCACGAGCACGGACGGCGGCACGGACGGCGGCACTCCGGGCAGCACGCCCATTCGCCTCATGGCCGCCAACATCACCAGCGGCAATGGCCAGAGCTACGACCCGGGCGAGGGCATCCGCATCTTCCAGGGCACCCACCCCGACGTGGCGATGATCCAGGAGTTCAACTACAGGACCAACTCGGCGGCGGACATCCGCAGCTTCGTCGACACCGCGTTCGGCCCGAGCTTCTCGTACTACCGGGCGCCGGGTACGACGTACCAGATTCCGAATGGTGTCATCAGCCGCTGGCCCATCATCGCCTCGGGCGATTGGGTGGACACGCAGGTGAGCAACCGCGCCTTCGCGTGGGCGCGCATCGACGTGCCGGGACCGAAGGATCTCTGGGTGGTGAGCGTGCACCTGCTCACCGCCAACGCGACCGTGCGCAACACCGAGGCGACCAACCTGGTCAACTTCATCAACGCCAACGTGCCCTCGACGGACTACCTGGCCATCGGCGGTGACTTCAACACCGACACCCGCACCGAGCCCTGCCTCAGCACCTTCTCCTCGGTGGCCTCCGAGAACAGCCCCTACCCGGTGGATGGCAACGGCAACAGCAATACCAACGCGAACCGCAACAAGCCGTACGATCACGTGATCATCGACGGAGATCTGCGCCCGTACCAGGTGCCCACGGTGATGGGCTCGAGCACGTTCTCCGCGGGCCTGGTGGTGGACACCCGCGTCTACTCGCCCATCTCGGACATCTCCCCCGCGCAGCAGTCCGACAGCGCCGCCACCAACATGCAGCACATGGCCGTCATCCGGGACTTCCTCATCCCCGGAGGAGGCCCCGTGCCCCCGAGCATCACGGTGAAGTCGCCCAACGACGGTGAGACCTGGGTGGCGGGCAGCGTCCACAACATCACCTGGACGTTCACGGGCGTGACGGACGTGAAGCTGGAGTACACGCTGGACGGCACCACCTGGACGACGATCACCTCGAGCACGCCGGCGGTGTCGGGCAGCTACGCCTGGACGGTGCCGAACAGCCCCACCAACGCCGCTCAGGTGCGGGTGAGCGATGCGTCCAACCCCACCGTCAGTGACACGAGCAACGTGCCCTTCACCATCGTCCCTCCGGGTGTCTTCATGGGCTCGCCCAACGGCGGTGAGAGCTGGGCGGCGGGCAGCACCCACTTCATCACCTGGGTGTCCTCGGGGGTGACGGACGTGAAGCTGGAGTACACGCTGGATGGCACCTCCTGGACGACCATCGTCTCGAGCACGCCGGCGGCTTCGGGCAGCTACACCTGGACGGTGCCGAGCAGCACCACCAACACCGCCCTGGTGCGGGTGAGCGATGCGTCCAACCCCAGCGTCAGCGATACGAGCGACGCGCCCTTCTCCATCGTCTTCTCGAGCCTCACGCTGCTCTCGCCCAACGGCGGTGAGAGCTGGGCCGGCAACAGCAGCCAGACCGTCTCCTGGATGTCCACGGGCGTGACGAGCGTGAAGCTGGAGTACACGCTGGATGGCAGCACCTGGACGCCCATCATCTCGAGCACGTCGGCCTCGCTGGGCAGCTTCGCGTGGACGGTGCCGAACATCGCCAGCATGATCGCCCAGGTGCGGGTGACGGACACGTCCGACGCCACCGTCAGCGACACGAGCGATGGGGTCTTCACCATCACCGCATCCAGCAGCGGGGGCGGCAGCGTGTTCATCAACGAGGTGCTCATCCACGAGGCCTCCAACGTGAACACCGAGTTCGTGGAGCTGCTCAACCCCAGCGGCACCGCGGTGGACATCTCCGGGTGGACGATCTCGGACGCCAAGCTGGTGCGGCACACCTTCGCCAATGGCACGACGCTGGCTGCGGGCAAGGCCATCGTGGTCTTCGGCGCGGCCTCGGGGATTCCGCCAGGGCTGACCAACGCGGTCCCCGCATCGACGGGCGCCCTCGGCCTGTCCAACAACACCACCGAGACCGTGACGGTGATGAGCTCCACGGGGACGGTGGACTTCGCCACGTTTGACGCGTCGCTGACCTCGACGGCCGGCGTGTCGGCCAACCGGAGTCCGGACGCCACCAGCGGCGCCCCCTTCGTCCTGCATACCTCGGTGGTGTCGAGCAAGATGTCATCGCCCGGAGTCCGGGCGGACGGCACGGCGTTCTGATCAGTGCTTCGGCTCCTGCCGTCGCTGGTGCAGGAGCCGGGCGATGAAGGGCAGGCGCCCCACCAGGGGCGTCAGCACGAGCGTGGCGAAGATGCGGGGCACCTGGATCGCCTTGGTCAGCAGCCAGGCCGCGAACAGCGTCCCCGCCGTCCCGCCCGCTCCGTCGAGGTGGACGCCCAACCGCTCGCCGAGCGCCTGGGTGTCCAGCCCCGTGCGCAGGGCGATGGCGAACCCCGCGATGCACAGGGCGAAGATGGCGAAGTACACCCCGATGGCCACCGCGCCATAGTCATTGAAGAGCGTGGTGAAGCGCGCCTTCAACGAGGGCTTGGCAACGGCCTGGGAGGGGGCGGTGTCGGTCGAGGTAGTCTTTTCCACGGGGGGCTCAACAGGCGGCATGGCCCCACCATGCCCGAAACGCTCACCGGCGTGAAATCGAGGCGGGCAAGCACGCGGGTCACGCTTTCTCCGGGTTGTCAGGATTCGGAGAGCGAGTTAGAGGTCTGGCTACGATGAAGAACCTGCGCCTGCTCGTCCTCGTGGCCCTCAGCGTCCTGGTTGCTGATCAGGTGACCAAATACCTGGCGGTGTCGAACCTCACGGACGCGCTGGATGGGCGCACGGGGCTGGCGCGGGTGAGAGGCTTCTTCTCCGAGCAGAACCTGGACAACCAGCCGCCCACCGAGGGCGGGCGCTACCACGCCACCCGGCCCTACCGCTTCATCGAGGACTACTGGCACTTCCGCTACGTGGAGAACCCGGGCGCCGCCTGGGGCCTGTTCGCCAACCTGCCAGAGGCGGCCCGCCGCGCCTTCTTCCAAGTCGTGAGCCTGGCGGCCCTGGCCTTCATCTTCGCCATGTACGTGCGGCTGGACGCCGGGCAGCGCATGGTGCGCGGGGCGCTGGCGCTGGTGGCGGGCGGCGCGCTGGGCAACTTCCTGGACCGGCTGGTGCGCGGCTACGTCATCGACTTCATCGACTGGCATTGGCGCAACCAGCCCGGCCTGCGCTGGCCCACCTTCAACGTGGCGGACTCGGCCATCTGCGTGGGGGTGGCGCTGATGTTGGTGGACTCGCTGCGCGTGCGGCGCCTGGAGCCAGCCACCCCGGCGCTGACCGAGAGTCCCAATCCGTGACGGGTGGGGGGCTTGTGGTGTAAGCCGCCCCCGTGCCGCGCAAATACCTCTTCCTCATCGTCATCAGCCTGGGCGTCATCGCGCTCGATCAGTGGTCCAAGTACACCGTGGTGGGCGAGCTCACCACGCGCTTTGACGGCGTGGGCTCGACGGGCGAGCGCCTGGGCGCGATGTACGGCGAGCCGCCTCCGCTGGGCATGGATGGGCGCCACTACCGCTCGAAGCGCTCAGTGGAGCTGCTCGAGGGCTACCTGCGCCTGCGCTACGAGGAGAACCCGGGCGCCGCCTGGGGTCTGTTCCGCAACCTGCCGCAGAACATGCGCGGGCCCCTGTTCCACGTGGTCAGCCTCGGCGCGGTGGTGCTCATCGGCTATTACTTCTCCAAGCTCTCGGGGACGAACCCCGCCGAGCGGTGGGCGCTGTGGGGGCTGTGCCTGGTGCTCGGCGGCGCGCTGGGCAACTACATTGATCGGCTGGCGCGCGGCTTCGTGGTGGACTTCATCCAGGCGCACTGGAAGGACCAGGCCTACTGGCCCTCGTTCAACGTGGCGGACATGGCCATCTGCGTGGGCGTGGGCATGCTCATCCTCGACGCCTTCGTGCGGAAGGAGAAGCGGGAGTAGGCGGCGCGGCGCGGGCGCCCGTGTGCCTCCTCGGGGAGCGGACGGGAACAGCCGCCGCGCTCCTGGCGTTGTCCGGCCGCGCGAGCGGGTAGGCTTGGCGCCATCGTCCTCTCTGGCAGGGCTTCATGCTTCCCATTCTCCTCCGCCTCACCTTCGAGTCTCTCTGGTCCCAGCTGCTCCTGTACGCCGTGGCGCTCGGGGTGGTGGGCTACATCGCCTGGAACGGCTGGCGCGGGGCGCAAGGCGCGCAGACGGAGCAGGGCGCGCGGGCTCCGGTGAAGCAGGCGGAGCAGCTGCAGCGCGCGGCGCTCTATGGCGTGGGCGGCGCGGTGCTGGCCTTCTTCGGCCTCAAGTACGCGCTGCCCTCGAGCGCCTTCCCCGGCGGCAAGGGCGAGGGCATTCCGGTGCACACCTACGGCGTGCTGCTGGCCACGGGCTTCTTCTGCGCGGTGACGGTGGCGGCGCGGCTGGCCCAGCAGGAGTGGCGCAAGGTGGTGTGGGTGGACGGCCAGGGCTTCGTGGACACCGAGGGGCCTCGGCGGCGCGAGCAGGTGTTGGACCTGGGCTTCTGGGTGCTCGTGGGCGGGCTGGTGGGCAGCCGCATCCTCTTCATCATCGTCAACTGGAAGGACTACGCGAGGGACCTGTCGAGCATCTTCTCCCTGGGCGGCGGCCTGGTCTTCTACGGCGGCCTCATCGGCGCGGCCGTGGCGGCGTACGGCTTCGCCCGCGTGCACGGCATGGAGTTCCTGCGGCTGGCGGACCTGGCCATCCCCACGGTGTCGCTGGGGCAGGCGCTGGGGCGGCTGGGGTGCTTCTCGGCGGGGTGCTGCTGGGGCGGGCCGGCCGGGAGCCACGCGCACCTGGCCGTGCGCTTTCCAGGCAGCGGCGTGGCGAAGGATCTATTCGGCCACCTCACCGGCACGGGCAGCACCGCCTTCAGCTCCCAGGCGAACGATCCGCGCTACGTCATCGAGGCCACCGGGGAAATACTCCAGCAGGCGGCCCCCGGCGCGGTGCGTATCTCCGAGTGGGCGGCGCAGCACGGCACCACGCTCCCGGTGCACCCCACGCAGCTGTTCGAGTCCGTGGGCCAGGTCCTCATCTTCGCCAGCCTGCTCTTCCTTCGC
>NZ_JBJMQP010000148.1:0-2537 GCF_045802625.1 Hyalangium sp.
CCATGATCATCTCTTCACGCTCGTGCACCGTGTAGATTAGCACCTCGATGCGCGGAAAGATCTTGCGGAGTTCGAGTGTAAGGTCCCGGCCGTTGAGTTCCGGCAGCGAGTAATCGATAATGGCAATGTCCGGGCTGGTCTCGCGGGCCACACGCAGCGCCTGGCGTCCGCTCGCGGCCTCCGCCACGACATCGAGGTTTTGCCTCGTATCGAGGAGGGTTCGCAGGCCGCGGCGGATGACCTCGTGGTCGTCGACGATCAGGACTCGTCTGGATACCGGCATCGGCCGCCCCCCTGCTGGTTGCGCCTGTCCTCCTCCAGGCTCCTGTGATCGCACCTAGAAGCGGAAGCCGACCCCAACCAGTGCTTGGTGGCGGACGACATCGATTCCGGAGAAGAGCGGATTCAAGTTCACGTTCGCCCCGCGGATATCGAGATCGCCGTTATTGTAGTTGGTATAACGGTATTCGAGTTTGCCGTAGAACGAGTTGCCGAAGGCATATTCGCCCCCGATGCCAAGCCGGAAACCGTCCACTTTCACATGATTGTTGAACTTGAACGCCACGCCGTTATCGACGCCGTCTCCGTCCACGTCGATCTTGTGGTTGGTATAACCCACCTTGGCGTAAATCAGGAACTCCGGGGCCACCAGCACACCGCCGCGAATGCCGATGTAGAAATCGCCGCCAGCATCGATGTTGGTGTTCAGCGTGACCGGCACGTTGGGCGGGGCTGGCGAGGGCAACTGGCTCGGCCGAACGCCGCTATAAGACCGCTGTTTGCCGGCGGTCGATTCCATCAGCTCGCCCTCAGCACCGATTACGAGGCCGCTGAACTGATAGTCGTAGCCGACCCCGAAGCCGTACATCCAGCCGCTCTGGGACGTCTTGCCGCCATTGAAAACATCGTCGTCGTAATCGACGCCCTCATTGTCGTAGCCGGTGAGGAGCTCTCCCTTGAACCCGGTGAAGAGATTTTTCTGGGCCACTGCCGGGGTCGCAATTGCGCCGGCTGCTGCCAGCGCAAACACCATCCGGCCGAGCCGAAGTTCCTTGGTTGTTGCTGCGAATGCCATGAACCTTCTCCCCTTCAGTCCCCATCGGGTGTCGATGAGCCTTAGGGGTAGGCCGCTTCGCAAAGCCCATATATCGGGTGAACACCGGAGTAGGGGGGCTGCGCGCCCCGACCCGATCCGGAGGCTCTGTCATGCGCCTCGATGCTGGCCGGGCCAGCGCGCAGTCTCTACTTATTGGATGCTGTCACCGGTCGGGTGGCCAGCGTTCTTTGAAGCATCTCCATTGCCATCTGGGGCTCCCGGATTCTCCCCGAGGTCGGACGATTGAGGTCGACGATGGTGATGATCGACATGGTGAGCAGCAAGAACAGCACGACCGCAACGAACCGACTGCGCCGCTCCTCGAGCACGAAGCCGAGGATGGCGGCGGCGACGACCAGATAGATATAGAGAACCTGCAGGACCTCGGGCGGTACGCGGGTCTGCCGCGCCACCTTTCGCGACCGGTCGAAGTCGAGGATCGAGTTCGTGGTGTTGACGAGCGGCACCTGGATCCCCCGGCTCTGCGCCGTGTCCATGGCATCCGAGACGGCCCTTGCGATATCGATCAGGAGGCGGTTGTTGGCCACCAGCAGTTCCTCTTGCCGGGTGGTCCTGCTTCCGAGTTCGACCCGGTTATCGACATAGACTTTAAGGAGCTGGGCGAGGCGGCTGCGATGCGGGTCGTCGAGCATCTGCGCGAGCGTGTATTCGTCGCCGATCGCATTGGCTTCCGAGGAGACGAAGGTCCGGCGCGCCTCGTACCGATCGAGCGCTACGCCGAAGGTGAACGCCAGCAGCAGCGAGAGCAACCCGAGCACTTGCGAGACGATGTAAGTTTCCTGACCTGGCGGGCTTTCTGCCCGGCCAACCTGGCGATTGCGACGGCGGACGAGCAGCCGTGCGCCATAGCCAAGGCCTGCCGCCAGCATGGACGTGCCGACCAGGAATATAGCGATCACGGTCTGCGATGCAGAGACCAAGATGGAATAGGATCCGAGATCCAAGACCCCCTCCTCAACGCGCCCGTATGAGGCTGGCCTTGGGCCTTCCGACATAGGGTGAATTCCCGAGGGAGCGCATTCCGGCGCCCCACGCTGGCTCAGCTTGGAAGCGCAGCAAAGTCACTGCCTCCGCAGGGACTGGCCCAGCGTTTCGACACCCCCACGGCCAGCTCAGCGGCCAAGGGTTTGCCCCCATCGATTTCGGGTTTCTACCGGAGTGAACCCGAACTGAAAGCCCCGCAGACCAAGATGATGGCTTTGGGGCCGGAGGGGGCACATGTCGAACCGCTGGATAACAAGTTCGCTGCTTGCAGTCGCGACTGCCTACAGGGTGGCGCAGCCTGCGCGCGCTCAGGATAGCCCGTCCGAGCGCGAAAGCGACAAGCAACGGATCGAGCGCCTCGAGGCCACGGTAGCGGATTTGAGCCGGCGCCTGTCCGAGCGCGAAGCTCATGAGCAAGCCGTTGCGCAGCAGCGGG
>NZ_JBJMQP010000149.1:0-23997 GCF_045802625.1 Hyalangium sp.
AGACCGCCGACGTGGTGCTGATGAGCGATGACCTCTCCAAGCTGCCGTTCGCGCTGGGGCTCTCGCACAAGGCCACCGGGGTGATGAAGCAGAACCTGGTGATCGCGCTGGGAGTCAGCGCCGTGCTGATTGTCGCCGCCATCCTCGGGCTCACCCAGATCAGCCAGGCCGTGGTGTTCCACGAGGGCAGCACGATCCTGGTGGTCTTCAACGGGCTGCGGTTTCTCACCAATCGGCCTCCGCCACACGCGGCGCTGCCGGTGGCGGCTCCAGGGGTCCAGTCCGCGGCGGGCTAGCCGCAATGGCAAACATGCGGGTGAAAGGCCTGGGTGGCAGGTGCTCTGCCGGCGCGGGTCTGTCCGAACTGGTCTGACAGCCAGACAGGTTTGGCAAGAGCTCACCCCGGGGGAACCCGGTTGGCATACTCGCCATCCAGGAAGCACTCATCCTGGCGGTAGGCGCTTCTTCATCCTCAGCAGGCCGTACGCCGCCAGGGTGGAGGAGTCCTTGATGCGGCCCTCGAGCACGTGCGCCTCGAACTGCTCGAGGGTGACTCGGGTGCACACCAAGTCGCTCTCCTCGGGCTCCAGGCTCTGTGGACCCTGGGAGAGCTCCTCTGCCAGGAAGACGTGCATGCCTTGCGTCGAGTAGCCCGGCGCGTTGAGCACGTGGCCCAGGTACGTCATGCGCCCGGCCACCAGCCCCGTCTCCTCCTGGAGCTCTCCCACGGCCACCGTCTCCGGCGTGGCGTCCTTCTGCTCCTCCCACATGCCCTGCGGGAACTCCAGGTACCGGCCCTGCACCGGATACCGGTACTGCTCCACCAGATAGAACGCGCCGTCCTCGTACGGGATGATCAGCGCGAAGTCCGGCTTCATGACGACCCCGTAGATACCTTGCGAGCCGTCCTGCCGCTGGATCGCGTCCTCGCGCACCGTCATCCACCGGTTCCGGTACACCTCTCTCGACGAAAGTGTCTTGATGCTCATGGGAGGAGTCTGCACCGGAAAGGGCTAGACTTGCCTTGATCTGGAGGATTGCCATGTTCCGACTGACCGTTTCCATGTTCGTCCTGTGCCTGCTCTCCGCATGTGGCCGCGCCGCGGCTCCCGCGCTGAGGGCGGCGCCTGCCGCTCCTGCCCCCATCGCGCTCTCGGCGGCAGGCGAGGAGCAGGGCGCGGACATCGCGGTCACGCGGATTGCTCACGCCAGCGTCCTGCTGGAGATGGGGGGCAAGCGGATCCTCACGGATCCGTGGTTCAGCGAGACGAACGCCTACCGCCACGGTGAGCCACTGGGGATCGCGCTCGAGAACCTCCCCAAGCTCGACCTGGTGATCGCCAGCCACGACCACTACGATCACTTCGACATCGAGACGTTCGCCGCGTACTCCGACAAGGCGGTGCCCATGGTCGTCGCTCCCGAGATGGCGGAGAAGGCCCGCACCGCTGGCTTCACGAACGTCCAGGAACTCAAGCCTTGGCAGAGCGTGCAGGTGGGCGACCTCACCGTGACGGCCTGCCCCGGCGCGCACTCGGTGGAAGAGGTGACGTACATGCTCCAGTCCCACGGCTCCACCGTCTACTTCGGTGGCGACAGTCGGCTCATCCCCGAGATGGATGAGCTGCCCAAGCGCTTCCCCTCCGTGCAGCTCGCGCTGCTGCCCGTCAACGGCCTGCACGCCATGGGCAAGCAGGTGGTCATGAACGCCGACGAGGCCGCGCAGCTGGCCGGGAAGCTCCACGCCGAGGTGGCCGTCCCGATCCACTACCGCTTCCAGGGCAACTGGTTCACCGACACGTTCATTCTCCGCTACGAGGGCTCCCCCGAGCGCTTCACCGAGGCCGCCAAGACCGCCGCGCCCTCCACCCAGGTCCGTGTGCTCGCGCCGGGGGAGCGCCTGGTCATGACGCGGGGCGCCGCGGCCCAGGCCAGTGGCAGTGCGCAGTAGGAGCTGCCTTCAGCTTCCGGCCCCCACACGTCCACGCAGTCGTGCTTGCCCTCGCACCGGCTGCGCGCCACCACCGGCCTGAAGCGTCCGGGCTCGGCTCGGCACTGTTCGCCGGGGCGGTTCGGGTTCGCCGCCGCTCGGCGCGCTTTCTCTTTGTTGGGCGACCCTGCCACGGGCTTCCCTCCTGCGTTCGGGGCTCGAGGCCCATCCTACGACGGGGCCTCCCTCACGGCGCCAGTGGCCGGCGCGCTACACTCCCAGGCCATGCGTCTGCTCCGCTGGCTCCTGCTCCCCGTGCTCCTCGCCGCCCTGCCCGCGGGGGCCGACGAGCCGCCCGTTCAACTGGCTCCCGGCCAGCAGCGGGTGCTCGACATCCCCGGCCTCCGGCGCGTCTCGGTCGCCGCCGCCGATGTCGCCGACGTGAAGGTGATCGGCAAGTCCCAGCTCCTCATCGTCGCCCAGCACCGCGGCCGCACCGCCCTCACCGTGTGGACCGACAAGAAGCAGCTCGAGCGCACCATCGTCGTCGAGCCTCCCGGCGCCGAGGAGCTCGCCCGGGAGTTCAAGGCCCTGGGCTTCGACGGGCTCGAGGTCCGCACCGTCAACGAGCGCCTCGTCGTCAGCGGGCATGTGGACTCGCTGCATGACATGCAGCGGGTGCGCGCCCTGGTCGCCGGGCGCTCGGAGGTGTCGCTCCTGGTGGGAATGGACGCCCGCGTCGTCCAGGCCGCCCTCTCCACCACCGCCGAGCAGATCAACACCGCCCTGAAGCGCAACGGCATCACCTCCGCCAAGGCCCTGGTGGTGGGCCAGCGCATCCTCCTGGAGGGCTCCGTCTCCGACGACGCCGAGCGCGACAAGGCCCAGCGCATCGCCGACTCCTTCTACGGCGAGCTGCGTGAGGCCTTGGGTCCACATTGACACACAAGGGAGACAACCCAGGGGCTCGGGTCAAGGGTTTTGTTTGACACGAACTTGACGCATCCCTATTGTCCGGCGCCATTCTCCGCCCAGGGGGTAAAACCCTGTGTTTTCGGGCAGATACATGCGGGGGCTCAGCGGACCCAAGGAGCGGCGGTCTGGGAGAGCGCAGTTCCACCGCCGCCGCGCATGGAAGCACCGCGAGGCAGTGCCCGCGGAAGAGGCTGAGCGTCACCGATGACCACTGTCGAGATCATCTTCCTGGGCGTGTACTTCGCCGTCCTGTGCGTGCTGGCCATGTACGGCTCGCACCGCTACCGGATGGCGTACCTGTACTACCGCCACAAGTTCAAGCTGCCCACGCCCAAGGGCGTGCTGTCCGCCCTGCCTCGCGTCACCATCCAGCTGCCCATCTTCAATGAGATGTACGTGGTCGAGCGGCTGGTGGACTCGGTGTGCCGCATTGAGTACCCGCGCGAGCTGTTGGAGATCCAGGTGCTGGACGACTCCACGGACGAGACGTGCGGCATCGCCCGCGCGTGCGTGGAGCGCCACCGGCAGAAGGGCCTGAACATCGTCTACATCCACCGGCAGAACCGGCAGGGCTTCAAGGCGGGCGCGCTGGAGAACGGGCTGAAGCTGGCGCAGGGCGAGTTCGTCGCCGTGTTCGACGCGGACTTCGTGCCCACCCCGGACTTCCTGCAGCGCACGGTGCCGTTCTTCGTGGACCCGAAAGTGGGCATGGTGCAGGTGCGCTGGGGCCACCTCAACCGCGAGTTCTCCATCCTCACCCAGGCCCAGAGCATCTTCCTGGACGGGCACTTCATCATCGAGCACACCGCGCGCAACCGCTCGGGGTGCTTCTTCAACTTCAACGGCACCGCGGGCATCTGGCGCCGCAACACCATTGAGGACGCGGGCGGCTGGCAGCACGACACGCTCACCGAGGACCTGGACTTGAGCTACCGCGCCCAGCTCAAGGGCTGGCAGTTCGTCTTCCTGCCCGAGGTGATCTCCCCGGCCGAGGTGCCGGTGGACATGAACGCCTTCAAGAGCCAGCAGCACCGCTGGGCCAAGGGCTCCATCCAGACGGCGAAGAAGCTGTTGCCCACCATCCTCAAGAGCGATCTGCCCTTCGAGGTGAAGCGCGAGGCCTTCTTCCACCTCACCAACAACATGGCGTACCTGTTGATGGTGCTGCTGTCGGCGCTGATGCCGCTGTCCATGGTGGTGCGCTTCCACCACGGGCTGTACGGCACGCTCTTCCTGGACTTGCCCTTCTTCCTCACCGCCACCGCCAGCGTGTGCATCTTCTACGTGGCCACCCAGCGCGAGCAGGGCATCCGCGGCTGGGAGCGGGTGAAGTACCTGCCGTTCCTGATGAGCCTGGGCATCGGCCTGGCCATCAACAACGCCAAGGCGGTGCTGGAGGCGCTGCTCAACCAGCAGTCCGGCTTCGCTCGCACGCCGAAGACGGGCTCCGAGGGCAAGAAGGTGGTCCAGGTCAAGCGCAGCTACCTGGGCGCCAAGACGCTCATGCCGCTGGTGGAGCTGGCCTTCGCCGCGTACTTCACCGGTGCGCTGTGGTTCGCCATCGACGCGCGCATCTACACCTCGGTGCCCTTCATCGTCCTGTTCCAGGCGGGCTTCCTGTACGTGGGCGTCTCCAGCCTGCTCGAGGGCCGGCTCAAGCGCTCCGCACCGGCTCCCAGCATCAAGACTTCCGAGGAGCAGGCCCGCCGGGCGGCTTGAGCGCTCCGCCGTCCGTGGGCCCCGCGTCCGGGGCGGCCGCTCCCCCATCCGTGGTGCCCGCTCCCGCGTCCTGGGCCCGAGGCCCCGCGTCGGGGGGGCCTGCATCCGGCGCCTCCGGGCCCGGCTCGGGTGGGGGAGGGCCTCGGCGCAGCACCTGCTCCGTCCACGTGGGCGCGGGCCCGCGCGGGGCCGGGCGGCAGGCCTGATCCACCGAGGTCTTCTGCACCGAGCGCAGCGTGAGGCTGTCTGGAGCGCAGGCGGTGATCTCCGTGGGGAACCTCACCGGGCACGGCGTGCCGGCGCTGAAGCCCATGGCGTGCGTCTCTCCCATGAAGCCCTCGGGCGTCCGGTCCACGGTGATGGTGACGGCGCCCGCGTCCGGTGTGCCTCCCACCCCTCCATCCGGCCGCGAGTACAGCAGGGTGAGGGACAGGGTGCGCCCGTCATCCTGGGCGAGGTAGCGGAAGGCGGGGTTTCCTACATGGTGGTACTCGCCTGCCTGGTTGCGCTCGCAGCCAGGGGGAATGTGCACGGGCGGGGGGCCCACGGGGGTTCGGGTCGGGCAGGCGATGAGGCCCGCGAGGGCGAGGCCCCCCAGGACCAGGGGAAGGGGACGAGACATGGGCGCGCATCTTTCATCACCCCGCCGCGGATGGCACAGGGTTTGACCCTCCAGTTACGACTCTCTAACCTTCGGGTGCCATGTCTTTCGCCCGAGCCTTCGTCTTTGCCCTGCTCGTCACCCTGGTGGCGCCCCAGGCTTTCGCCCAGGACGATCTGATCGTCCCCCTCCCGAAGAAGACCAAGACGAGGTCCGGCAAGAAGCGCGCTCCGGCCAAGAGGGGCGCCACGGCGAAGAAGTCCGAGGCCGCGGCTCCGGAGGGGGACGATCTGTTCGTCCCCATTCCCTCCAAGAAGGGCGCCACGGCGAAGAAGCCCGCGGCCGCCGCTCCCGAGGGGGATGATCTGTTCGTCCCCATTCCCTCCAAGAAGGGCGCCACGGCCAAGGGCCCGGATCAGGCGCCCGCGGATGACGATCTGATCGTCCCCATCGAGCCTGGGAAGACGGGGCTGCTCGTGAGGCTGAGCGGCGGGGTGAAGGGCGCGCACCTCTTCGTGGACAACAAGGACATGGGGACGCTGCCCATGGCCTCGGCTCTGCCGGCGAGCGCGGGCGAGCACACGGTGAGCATCCGCCGGCTGGGCTTCTCCGACTTCACCCGCCGGGTGACAGTCCAGAGGGGCAAGTCCGCCGAGGTGGAGGTGACGCTCGAGGCGGTGGCGGGCGTGGTGACGGTGACCGCGGATGTGGCGGGCGCCAACGTCACCCTCAACGGCCAGCCGAAGGGCCAGGCGCCGGTGGCCAACCTGCTGCTCAAGCCGGGCTCGTATGAGATCGTCGTGAGCAAGGAGGGCTTCCAGCCGGAGACCAAGAGCCTGGCGGTGAAGGCGGGCAAGGACTACACGGTGGCGGCCAGCCTGCGGCCCGCCGAGGTGATCAAGCCGACGGTGGTGGCCAGCGTCGATCGCCCGGAGAAGCCGGTGCTCACGCCCAGCGACTCGGGCGTGAAGAGCCCCCCGGTTCCGCTCACGCCGGAGAAGCCCGCGGTGAGCACCAGCTCACCCTGGTACAAGCGCTGGTACGTCTGGGCGGGCGTGGGCGTGGTGGCTGCGGCCGCCGTGGGCACGGTGGCGGCGACGCAGGGCGGCTCGGCCAAGCCGCTCACCCCGGACTTCGTCTGCGGCGGGGCGTGTGACGGCACCATCAACGGAATCGTCAGGGCCGGAGGCCGCTGACGGCCGGGGCTACTGGCCGCGCAGATCGTCCTCGGTGCCCTTGGACGGGG
This sequence comes from Hyalangium sp., assembly GCF_045802625.1. Taxonomy (NCBI): domain Bacteria; kingdom Pseudomonadati; phylum Myxococcota; class Myxococcia; order Myxococcales; family Archangiaceae; genus Hyalangium; species Hyalangium sp. The sequence continues at coordinate 6,472 of NZ_JBJMQP010000149.1, forward strand.
ACTCGAGCAGCAGGAACACGTTGCTCACCCGGCCCACGCCCGAGTAGTCCAGCGCCGTCGCGCGGAGCTTGAAGGGCGCGCTCTCCGGCAGCAGCGGGGTGAGGTCCACCACGCCCGGCTCGAAGGTGAAGGACATGGGGCCCACGCTGTCCACCTGCTCCTTGCCCACGCGCACCATGTCGGTGAAGCCCACCGCGCCGCGGTTGAGCACCTGGCCCTTCTCATCGAGCACCTCGAGCAGGATGAGGTTGTCCACCGAGAAGCCCTCCTTGCCCGCCGCGTCTCCGTAGAGGCGGGCCCGGGCGCCCTCCAGGCGCAGCAGCGGGGTCTCGCCCTTGGCCACCACGCGCGGGGTGCGCTCGAAGTCGCGGGTGTCGATCTCCACGTCCTCGCGCTTCTCTTGGATCTGGGAAGTCTCTCGCTCGGGGGTGTCCGCCAGCAGCTGGACGGGGCGAGGCGGTCCGGAGCGGGTAGGGGGAGCGGGCACCTGCTTCACGCAGGCGAGGAAGGAGGTAGCGACAGCGGCCAGGAAGAGCTTGCGGAGGGTCATGACCCTCTGGCTTGTAGCGAGCGCCTCACGCAGGGGTCAACCCTGGCCCCCAACCGGTTGGGACCGGACCCTCCTGGCCTGGGCTGACACCCCCGTGAGAAGGCCGCAGCTCGCCTTGACTCGAGCGTCAGCGTCGCCTGCACGCACGTGAACCACGGCAGCCACTCCGGCTCGCTCATCGTGATCTCCTCGAGCAGCGCTGTTGGAAGTGAACCCCGGTGGGACAGAGGGGGGCCACGTCACTCATAATCTCCTGGCGCCGTATGTACCCCTGAACCCTACCCGTTCCGCTGGAGCCCTTCCCTGTGACACAGCGTCCCTACGTGATTTGCCACATGGTCCCCTCGGTGGATGGCCGCATCGTGGTCACCGGTTGGGAGCTCCCACCGAGCGCCCGGGCCGAATACGAGCGCGTGGCCGCGACCTTTGATGCGGATGCGTGGATCATCGGCCGGATCTCCATGGAGCCCTACGCGGGAAAGGCCAAGGTGCCGGCACGCAGGGGCCAGCCTCCGATTCCGCGATCGGACTTCATCGCGAAGCGAGATGCCGCCTCCTATGCGATTGCGCTCGACCCGTCAGGCAAGCTCACCTGGAAGTCGAGCTCCATCGACGAGGACCACGTCATCACGGTCCTGACTGAGCAGGTCTCGGATGACTACCTGGCCTTTCTTCAGGCCCGAGGCGTCTCGTATCTGTTTGGAGGCAAGACGAGCCTCAACCTGCGCAAGGTGCTTCAGAAGCTCCGGAAGGAGTTCGGCATCAAGAAGCTGCTCCTCGAGGGGGGAGGGAAGATCAACGGCTCCTTCCTGGCCGCTGATCTCATTGATGAGCTGAGCGTGCTGCTGGCTCCCGTCGCGGACGGCGGCGTCGGTGTCCCCTCGCTCTTTGATGCGAAGGAGGGCAAGGGGCCCGCTCGCTCGCTCAAGCTGCTCTCCGTTGAGCGGCGCAAGGCCGACATGCTCTGGCTGCGCTACAAGGTGAAGCGAAGTCGCGCAGAGGAATGAGCGGAGGCAGCAGTGTCCCGGCCGGGAACCGGAGGTTCCATGCGCTCGTGCCCGGATGCCGTAGCGGACCCTGACGCCTCGCTACGGCGCGGGGGGCGGCTCGTTGGGGGTGCGGGGCACGTACAGCTTGCACATCCCTGTCGCCGTCAAGGTGATGGAGGCACGATGCCAGGGCTCTGCCCAAGCGAGAGTGACAGCGCTCACAGGAATTCAGTGAAGCCATTCATTGCCGAGCCGCTCCCCGGGTAGGGGCGGTGGGCCCGCGGATCAGCGCGGTGGATGGGACGGGTTGGCGGCGATCTTGCGCTCGATGCGCCGGTCCGGGATCAGCCACATCAGCGCCACGAGCAGATAAATGCCGTCGGCGATCCAGGGAGACACGAGCAGCGCCAGGGGGATGGCCGCCAGGTACAGCACCGTTGACAGCTTCCCCTTGGTGTCCCGGCCGATGGCCTCCTTGAGCTTGGAGTGCGGGCCCTGCGCCGCGATGATCAGGCTCTGCAGGAGGGTGTACGCCACCCCCGCCATGAACAAGACGCCGCCGTAGATGGCCGTGGGCAAGGCGGCGAATTCGGTCTCGTCCCACCACGACGTCACGAACGGCACCAGCGACAGCCAGAACATCAGATGCAGGTTGGCCCACAGGATTTTGCCGTCCACCCGCTCGGTGGCGTGAAGCAGGTGGTGGTGGTTGTTCCAGTAGATGCCGATGTACACGAAGCTCACCACGTACGCCGACAGCACGGGGCCCAGCTGCTTGAGCGCCTCGAGGTCCGCGGTGTGCGGCGTCTTCAGCTCCAGCACCATGATGGTGATGAGGATGGCGATGACGCCGTCGCTGAAGGCCTCCAGTCGTCCCTTGGTCATGCCGCAGGTTAGGGCCGCGCCACCCTCTGGATGCAACCGGGACCGCCACGCTGTCGCTCGGAATGGGGCGATGAAAATGCGGTGTAACCACGTGGGAGGAGGGGGCGTACAGAAGCCGTCACCCACTTCCCATGGAGCACACCATGTCGCGCCTCACCGTCCCTTCGCTGACTGCCCGTACCCTGCGTCCCACCCCCACCGTGTCCGCCCCGGTGGCCCAGCGTCCGGCGCTCAAGAACTCCGCCGCCCAGACGGCGCTGCACACGGATCAGTTCGAGCACGGCGCCGTGCGGAGCGGTGCCTCGCAGGCCGCGCTCGCGCACTTCCATCCCACGTCGCAGCAGCGGCTGGAGTTCCTGCAGAAGTTCGGGGCGCCCAAGCGTGAGAACTACCCACTCACCCCCGCCGGCACGCAGCAGTACAAAGAGGCCCAGACCCACTATGAGCGTGAGCTCGCTCAGACCACCGCGCTGGTGGAGTACGACAAGCTGAAGGCGCAGGGAGGGCCGAAGCGTGAGGACTACCCGGCCGGCATCGCTGGCGCGTTCGACTACAAGAAGGCCCGGAGCGAGTACACGAAGAAGCTCCAGGACCTGCTGGTCGAGGCGGGTGTCATCCGCACCTGAGCGCATGAGGCCTGAGTCCCCACGGGCCTCCAGTCGCGAGCACGGAAGGGCTGTCAGAATGACCGCGAGCTGCCAGAGTGAATCGCATGATCATTCGCCCCGCTCGCCCCGAAGACGCCGACGCCGTCGCCAAGGTGCACGTGCGCGCCTGGCAGGCTGCGTATCGAGGGCTGCTGCCCGATGAGTATCTGGCCAGCTTGCGAGCGGAAGAGCGGGCCAGGCGCTACACCTTCGGCTCGAGCGATCCGCTCGCGCCAGCGACCCTGGTGGCGGTGGACGGAACCGAGCTCATCGGGTTTGCGACCACCGCGCCTGCGCGCGACCCCGACTGCGCCGGTCAAGGTGAGCTCGCCGCGCTCCATGTCGATCCGGGAGCATGGGGCCGTGGGGTCGGCCGAGCGCTGATCGCGGCCGCCCGCGCCCAGCTCGTGGACAGGGGCCACACCGGCGCGATCCTCTGGGTGATGGTGGGCAACTCCCGCGCGGAGCAGTTCTACCGCCACGATGGGTGGCTGCCGGATGGCGCGCGGCGGACCGACCAGGTCTGGGGCGCCACCGTCGACGAGCTCCGCTTTCGCCGCCGGCTGCCCTGACGAGCTCCGAAGCAAAGTGACGAGGACCCTGCCCATGGATGCGACGGCGCCAGCTCCCCCGAAACACTCTTTCTTCCAGCACGGCCGAGGCGCCACGCATTACCAGCGGGTGGGCGCCGACGCGCGGCCGGTGGTGGTCCTGGTCTCGGGCGCCACGCTGCCCATGGGCATCTGGGAGCCCCTGGTGGGGCCCCTCGTCGAGGCGGGTTTCCAGGTGCTCCGCTATGATCTTCCCGGGCGGGGCTACACGCGGCTGGACGGCCTGGGTGCGGATTTCCAGGCACATCTCGAGCAGCTCGAGCAGCTGCTCTCGGGGCTCGGCCTTGCGCAGCCTGTCCACATGCTCGGGCTGGCGTCAGGGGCGCTGGTCGTCGCGGAGTTCGCGGTGAGGAATCCCTCGCGGGTGTCGCACGTGTGTCTGCTGGCGCCGGACGGGGCCGCCACGCGCTTCACTCTCACCGAGAGGGTGCTGAGCCTGCCTCTGGTGGGGAGGCTGCTGTTCCGCTCCTCGGCCCAGCGCACCCTCCTGGCGCGCGTGCCGCGTTACTCGTCGCGGACGCACGTGCAGGCCTTCATCCGGGAGCAGCTGCGCTTCTCGCTCTCGTCCCCGGGCTTCCATGAAGGCGTGCTGGCGACGGTGCGCACCTTCCCGCTGCACCAGGGCGAGGAGCTCTACCGCCGGCTGGCGAGCACGGGCATCCCCACCTGCGTGGTGTGGGGGGCGCAGGACCCCATCACCCCTCCCAGGGCCGCGGCGCTGATGCGGACCCTGTTCGGCCAGGACGCGGTGCAGGTGCTCGAGGGAGTCGGGCATTTGCCGTTCGCCGAGGAACCCGGAGCCGTCGCAGCGCTGGTGGCGAAGCGCTTTCGAGTGGAGTGAAGCGGCTCGCCAGGTTGCGTGCGGAGCGCGCGGGCAGTTACCGTCCCCGGGTACCCGTCGAGCCCAGAGGTGATGCGATGCTCGTCATCAAGAACAAGGGGCAACCGGCCACGCTGACGCAGCTCGCCCGAGCCATCGAGCGCACTGGCATCGTCCCCCTGAACAAGCAACATCGCATCAAGGTCGAGCTCCGGTACCTCCAGCAGGGGCCGGAGCGCTTCGGCGAGGTGGACCTCGACAACGCACAGCAGGTCGAGCTGGCCGCGTATCGCATCGCCCGGGGGCAGATCCCTCGGCCCATCAGCGGGCGCCAGGCGCCCTCTCGCGCCCCCGGCGTCTACGCGCTGGCGATCATCGGCTCGGGGACCACGGCGGCGTATTACCTCGACACGCTCGGTCCCGCGCATGACCACTCCGGCACCATCGTGATCGGCCAGCAGAACCCGTGGATTCACAAGCGCGGCCAGGGCATCTCGTACATCAATCACACTTGGCGGCAGGTCGCGATGCCCAGCACCAACACCCGGGAGTATGGCGGCAACGAGAGCTTCGCCAACCGGGCCGAGTTCGGGCGCATGGCCGAGGCGGTGGTCAGCCGGCGCGCGGGCCGGTGGGTGAAGTCCTCCGCCACCCGCATCGAGAAGCTCCGGGAGGGCGTGTACAGGATTTCCTATAACGACCGGGGGCCGAAGAGCTTCAAGGCCGAGAAGGTGGTCTTCACCGCGGGCGCTGGGTCGATCCGAAAGCCCCCGGAGGCCGAGGAGAACTCCACCGTCCGCAATCGCTCGCGCATCATCGACATGGACACCTTCATCCGCGACAAGGCCGTGCAGGAGAAGCCCAGGGGCGCGGCCAAGCGCGTGGTCGTCTGGGGCAGCAACGCGGCCATTGATGCCGTCGCCGCGGCCAAGAAGCACGGCTGGACGATCGCTGCGTGGCTGTACAGCAGGGACGGGCAGCCCGCGTGGCTGCCGGGCACGCGCTACCTGTCAGAGCCCTACAAACTGCAAGAGGTGCATCAACACGTCTATACCGACCGCAGGCGCCTCAAGATCCAGGACAGCGGCGGGCTGCTGAAGGTGCTCGACGGCGCGGACATCGTGGCCGACACCGTGGACTATGTCGTGTATGGCCTGGGCTCGGAGGATCTGCTGACCCAGAGACAAGGCGGGGTCATGGACCCGAGCGTCCTCGAGGGCCAGCAGGCCCTGAGCCCCATCCTCGATACCTCGGGCGTCTTCGGCAATGCCCTCGAGCAGGGGAGGCAGGCGCAGGCGTTCCTCGGCTGGCAGAACGCCTCTGGAACGTTCCAGGTGTTCGGGCTGGCCGCCGAGAACTACGCGGGGGCCGTGGACCCGAGGGGTAACCTCGCTCGAATCGCTCCCACCGATCCGCGAGTCATGGCGCTGAAGCAATGGCTGTCCGGAGACGTGCTGACCGTCGGGCAGCTCACCTATATCCGGTCCGCGCTGCGGGCCGTCAACCACTTCGTCCCCGGCTCGATCGAGCATGGCGTGGACTACAGCCACGCCGACGCCAACGCCCTCCGCGTCCACCTCGCCGCGCGCTACCCCGAGCTCCCGGAGCTTCACGCCAGCTGGTTCATCCGCATGATCAAACGGATCCGCGTGGGCAGCATTCAGACGCGCCTGCCCCATGGATTCACCGAGCAGCAGGTGAACCATATTGAAGAGCAGCTGCGCGCCAAGCAGGAGGAGTTCCGCGGCAGGAGAAAGCAGCCCACCAATATCGATGCGGTCAACTGGCAATGGCAGCTGGCGCAGGCGCTGATCGAGCTCACCCCAGCCCCCGGCGAGGAAGTCGCCGAGGGCCTGAGCAAGCTCAGGGTGGAGGACCGGTAGCGTTTGCGCCTCCCCAACGGATGACTCTGGAGAAACTCCCGGGAGCTTACCGGGGAGCCGAGTGCTTCTTGTGGGTGGGGCTGGAGGTAGGGGTGTGTTTGCGTCCAGGGGGGAGGGCCGGCACGTAGCACGTGCCTTTGAACATGTGGCCTCCGTTCTCCTCGCATTCCTTGGGCTGGAAAGGGAACGCTACCCAGCAACCTCCGTCGAGGGCGACCTGCCGCTTGTGAGGGCATCGTCCCTTGGCATCGGGCCGGGCCTGGTCCTCCTCGGGCTCGAGAGGCGTGTCCTGCGCCATCACCTCCGGGGCCTGGCGCCCAGGAACTGTGTTCGTGGAGGCGGACGCCGAGGCCTCCGCGAGCCCTGCGGTGCCGGGTCCCGCTGAGGCGGGCTTGACGGGCTCCACTTTCGCGACGGAGTTCTCCTTCCGGGGCTTGCTCGGGAGCGCCCACCACGCCCCCAGGGCACAGGCCAGTCCCATTGCTGCCAGCGCTCCCCAGCGCCAGCCGTAGCGTGAGAGCACGCGTGTCTTGGAGGGCCGCGTGGAGTCCGCGGAGCGGTGGGCGCGAAAGGGCGTGAGGGTGGGTTCCAACTCCTGCGCGAGTTGAGCCGCAGTGCCCCGCTGCTCGGGGTGCACCGAGAGCAGGCGCAGCAGGAGCGCCCGCAGCACAGGGTCCACGTGGGGATTTCTCAGAAGGGCGGGAGGAAGGAGCACGCTGTCCAGGTGCAAGGTGCCGTGCTCGTCGCGGGAGGGAGCGGCGGGCTCCGGGTACGAGCCTGTGAGCAGGCGGCAAAAGGTGATGCCCAGGGCATAGAGATCATCTGCCGCAGAGGGGCGGTAGCAGGCGGTGGAGTCCCGGTAGAAGCGGAACTCGAAGAGCCAGGACTCGGGAGAGCGGTAGATGGGGGTGCCCGGGAAGCCCATGGGCGGGGTGAGGGGAGCAGCGCCCGGATAGAGGCCGGTGCCGAAGTCCATGAGCATGGCGCGGCCGTCGGAGCGGCGAACGAGCACATTGTCGCCCTTGAGGTCTCGATGGACAGCGCCTTGGGCATGCAGGGCCGCGAGCGCTTGAGCCAACTCAAGCAGCCAGCGCCGCACCTGAGGTGAGTCGGGAGGGGCGAGCCGGGCCTGATCATACAAGGGCACGCCGTCCACCCACTCGAGGACAAGGAAGGGATGGAGGGTGCCAGCGGGTGAGTGCCAGGAGCCGTGGTCCAGCAGGCGAGGAATGCTGGGGTGGAGGCAGCGGGAGAGCAGCTCCCGCTCGCGTGCGAAGCGAGGGTCCGCCGGATGCAGAGCCAGCTTGAGGGCTACGGCAGGGGCGTGTTCGTCGTGAGAGGGCACCGCGCGGTAGACGGCACCGAAGACACCGCAGCCGGCCCAGGCCACCACGCGCCAGGAGCCCACCTCCGTGCCCGGAGCCAGCAGGGCGGGGTGGAGCGAGTGGGAGGACGGACGGGCCATGGAGTGCCTGGGGCAGGGAGGGAGACGAGTCCGGTCTCCTCCGCACAGCCTACCTCAGGGGCTCGGCTTCAGCCCCGAGGGACTCCGGATTCGAGGTACCCTCGGGGGCATGGCTGACCAAGAGGAGCTTCGTCTCAACGAGTTGCACCGCTACCGGAACTCGGCACCGCCACGACGCGTCCTTCTACGCGCGCAGCCCGGAGGACTCGCACTCGCCGCGCTGCGAGATGTCGGAGGACCTCCCCGAGCGGATCCACGTGTTGCGGGGCGGCTCGCGGGTCGACCGTGGCGACGCGTTACGCGAGCGCTTCCGCTTGGCCAGCGTGCATGGCTGCAACTCTTTTGCGGATTGTTGCTGTTCGTGCTCCGCACAGCTGCCCTGGCACAACAAGACAGCCTCACAGCGCGCATCCCAGCCGCAATTGCCGCCGGCGAACTCAAGGAAGCAGAGATACTCATCGAACAGGCGGTCCAGATTGGTCTGATATCAGCAGCGGCAGCGGCACAATATCGAGCGGAGATTCAGGCGCGGGAGCATGCACGCCAAAAAGCACAAGGACTCTCTGCTGCCAAGGATGAACCAGGACCCGATGGAATTCCTCCTCTTCCGTATGAGCCGGATGCGGAACCCGACAAGAACAAGGGAAAACAGGGCCGCATCTATGTGACCTATACCAAGTTCAACAATCTAACGAAGCGCTTCTATGCTGGAAGAACCAGCATGGTGATTGAACTCGATAAACCCTACCGCAGTCAGGCACAGACGGCCATGCAACAGCGAGACAAAAACCATCACATCGAAGACGAGAACCCAGAGCCGATGGATTCCGCATTCGACCCTGCGCGGCTTGATAAGTTCGATGTTGGAATCGCCGTTGATTACGGTAACAGATATCGCGATCTCGCCTATTGGAGGATTCGAGGAAGAGAGCAGCAGTTGGTCGATTCCTTCGGAGGCGCCTGGTCCGACACTGGGGAGCCCCATAAAACGGAAAATCAAGTGCGCGGCGTGTCAAAAGACAATGTGAATGGCCGACGGTTTTACAAGGCCGCCACCGATGAGTGGGGCAAGATCAGCGAGTACACAGGGTATTAGGGAACCAGATGCACAATCCATCAGATAAGCCGGGAGTGTTCTTGAGAATTCCTCTCGGCGACGGCTCATTTGGTTATGGAAGAGTGCTTGAGCCACCCTATGACGCTTTCTACGATTACAGAACCACGGAGCCGGATGTGGACCTGGAGAGGATTGCCTCCAAGCCAGTCCTCTTCAGGATTGCTATTCGCCATTCAGCCCTGAAGCCTTGGGAGCCTATTGGTTGGAGAGAGATAGAGGCACACCTCGCTCAACCCGTCGTGCAGTTCACCCAAGACATCATGAACTTCAGGGACTGCACGATCTTCGATAGCGTCGGCAATGAACGGGCCGCTGAGCCGCAAGAGTGCGTGGGGCTTGAGCCGGCGGCTGTTTGGGAGCAGCACCATGTGGAGGAACGCTTGCTCGATGCCTTCATGGGGAGGCCCAACGCCTATGTCGAGCGCCTGAGCGTGCGGTTTCGATAGGGAAGGCTGGATCCCTGAAGATGGAGTGCCCGACAAAGTAGGGAAGTACTGGGCCGTCGATGACTTGCGCATTGACAGGGCGAAGGTGGGGACGCCCAGGTGTTTCGTCCCGAGGGGAGGTCACCCTCATCGTCTCCGAGGCGAGCAAGGACGCCTTGGAGCGTATGGGCGCTACGGGGACGAGGTTCGAGGAGGCCTAAATCTGCCTTTAGCAGTTCGTGAGCTTTTTTGGGGTTTCCAATCGGTGATCGACCAGCCTCGGTCATTCAGAAGATCCTCAAAGGCATCATGGATGTCCGTAGAGGATGCACCCGGTGAGAACTCAGCTTTCTCACGAAGAGACTGCACGATCAGCGGGGTAGCCTTCGATGTGTTTGTGAACTCGATGTAGTCGAAGAACGAATCGATGAATTCCCCCGACGCAGCTTGATCGTCCCAGATCTCTGGCATGACCGCTGAGGAATAGGCGCTGGATGCACGCCGAATCCACAGATCGTTGTCGAGCTTCAACTTCACCCGGTCAAGGTGTCATTCCAAGCATTTGCTTCTCTCCGTGAACGATTCCCCCGCAGAAAGGCCATTTCTTTCCAAGTATCTGTGAAGCTTGAGGAACCGTGCTCTAGCGTCTTTCTTGACCTTGCCGCTCTCGATGCCTGTCTTCAAGGAGCGGGTCAAGTTCTCTATCTTCGACGCACGCTTTTCCGAAGCGGCCCGAATCTCTTCCTCTACTCCCTTACGATAGGCCTCAGGCACCCACCACCCGTAGCAAGTCTGGATCGCCGCTGGACGCAGGAGGAGCCGCCCTCTCTCTCCAGCCGACTCAATGCCATCGAGATCCGCAACGAGATCATACGTCATCCCCGCAGTTCGAGACCTGATACCTGGGATGTTCAGGCGGGACTGGTTCAGGGCTGCCCGGGTCTTGGGCGGGAGGCGCAGATCGAATCTGAACTGCGCGAGGGTGGTGGGCTTATAGAAGAGCGTTCCTTCGCGAAGAAAAGCTGAGAGCGAGCGGAGCGGGAGCACGCTCTTCTCCGACAGGGGTTTGGCGATCTCATCGAGTCGTCTGAGGTATCCTTCACCGCCTTCGGAATGGCAGCGCCGTCGAGTCGCAGCACGAGTTCTTCGTTTACCGAGTACGCCGCTGTCGTAGCATTCGCCGATCCGATCATGACCACGGCCTTGCTGTACATCTCGAATACGAAGAGCTTGGGGTGGAAGATTCCTCTAGACCGGACGACTCGAACGGAGGCATCTGCTAAAGCGTTCTTGCCCTTGCTCCAGCGCGCCAGGAGTGCTTGCAGTTCCTTCTCTTCGAGGAGTCCACGTTTGCCCGAGGAGGCGTTGAGAAATACTTGTAGCCTCACTGCGCGACGCTTGGGTCGCAAGATCGCGGCGCCGACGCACTCGAGGAACTCGGTGTTGAAGAACGCCGAGACGATGGTGATCCTGCGGGATGCTGCCGCAAGCGTGCGGACGTCCTCGAGGTCCAGCGGACGTAGCGCCCCGTTCTCGGTGCCTAGACAAGTGGACAGCCACGATAGCGTCAATCGAGACATGGAGGTACTTATAGAGCAATAGGATCCCAATTGAGAGAGCGGGCGGGTGGAGAGGGCCAAGGAAAGCCGTGTCATTTGTGACTGTGCCCAAGAAAGACACGGCCCTCCCCCATTGCAGAGAGAGGGCCGTCACTTCTTTCAATGCACCCGCCCTCACGCCGTGGGCTTGGCCTTCACCTCCTTTACTCCGGACGCGGCGAGCACGGCGGGCACCTCAGGCACGGCGGGCGTGGCGGGCACCTCGGGCTCGGTGGACTCGCTGGGCAGTGTGGCCTGCAGCGCCTCGACCAGCTTCCGCCGCTCGGCCACCGGAATGCCCTTGTAGTCCAGCACCGCCGTGCCCTGCTCATTGCGCACCTCCACCCGCACCTTGGTCCCCTTGGTGAAGCGGCTGAGCACCTCCTGCTCCACCTGGTCGGCGATCGCCAGGTCCTCCTCAGGCAAGGGCTTGCTGGAGGAGGGCTTGCGCTTGCGCTGGATGGCCCGGCGCAACTCGTCCACGGTGCAATTGGAGAAGCTCTTGGGAGTGACCACTCCCTTGCTGTCCGGCACCTCGATGAAGGTGGGGCCCGGCTCCTCGTGGTTGACCTTGATGTCGGCGGCCTGCTTGTAGGTCAGCAGCAGGTACAGGCAGGTGACGCCGAATCTGCGCGCCACCTCCTCCGAGAAGTTGTCGGCCACGGCGCCATACATGGTAAGAGCGCCCTGCGACAGGTCCTTCAGGTTCTGGCTGAACCAGTCGCGGGCGTCCTTGTAGCCCGCGGCCTGGGCCAGCTCCTTCTTCACCACGTAGTTGTAGAGCTGCCCCATGCGGTGGTGGTTGGTGCTCTCATCCGCTATGAGCTGGCGCATGCCGTCGGCCACCTGATCGAGCGTCACGCCCTCCAGATCCAGACTGCTGCCACCGTTCTTCGCTTCCTTGAACTTCCACTTCATCATCTGCCACTCCAACCGGGGAACACCCCTGGGCATCCCCCCCGACGCTTGACGGGGCAGTCGGAGGCCACTGAACCAGCCGGCCGTGCCCCGGCCCGTTGCAGCGGGCGGGCCAAGGCCCGGCCCCTGAGAAAACAGACACTTGTGAGAGCAGGGCAGCGAGGCCACCGTCCGAGCTCGTGGGCTTGAGAGTCCACGAAACGAGATGGCGGGGCAGGTGGAAGGGGGGCTCGCTCCCAACCAGTTTGTACCGGACCTGGTTTTTAACTGACCCCCAGCCAGTTAAAGCCGACCCTTGCTCCCAACCAGTTTGTACCGGTCCCCACCTCGCTCCGCTCGCCATGAAATCTTGCGCTCACATGACGCCGTAGCTCAGGCGCAGGTGTAGGCATGGCCGCCTGGAAACACCTGGGCCGCGGGGCCTCCCCCGGGCCGGATGCCTGGGTTGCCGCTCTGGCTTAGGCTCGCTCCATGGCACCTGCCCGTCCATGGTTGATCCTCGCGCTGCTTCTCTCCGCGGCCCCGGTGCTGGCCGGAGGCTCCCCGGAGGTCCAACTCTGCCTCCAACACCTCAAGCCCGCCGAGAAGGAGCGCGCCGAGAAGCAGCTCGGACCCCTGGAGGAGCTCCCGCTCTACCGCGTGCAGCTTGACGTGGACCCCACCAAGCGCGAGGTGAAGGGCAAGGTGCAGGTGGAGGTGCTCGCCAAGAAGCGCTCCATCTCCGAGCTGTTCCTCCGCGTCACGCCCAACGCCTCGGGCAAGAAGGTGACGCTCTCGGACGCGAAGCTCGACGGCAAGCCCGCCCCCCTGGAGCGCCCCGAGCCCACGCTGATCCGCATTCCCGTCAATCCCCCCGTGGAGCCCGGCGCCGTCGCCAAGCTCGAGGTGTCCCTCCAGGCCAGCGTGCCCCGGGCCAAGGCCAACGTCGGCTCGCTGCTGGGCGCGCTCGGCTCCTCGGGGCCGCCGGGAGACTACGGCGCGTTCTCGGCCACCCCGGACTTCCTGAGTCTGGTGGGCATCGTCCCCATGCTGGTTCCGCTGCACCCGGATGGGACGCCCTTCGCGGGGCCCTCGGGCATTGGAGACCTGGCGCTCTTTGATCCCTCGAACGTGCTCGGCACCGTCACCGTGCCCTCCGGCTGGCAGGTGCACGCCACCGGCGTGGCCATGGGCGAGGTGCCCGAGAAGACCCACGGCGTGCGCTTCAGCTTCGCCTCGGCGCTGGTGCGGGACTTCCCCGTGTTTGTCTCCCAGGGCTACGAGAGCGCCTCGAAGACGGTGGGCGACGTCACCATCGAGAGCTTCTTCGCCTCCCGGGATGCCGCCGTGGGCCGGCGCGTGCTGCAGTACACCGCCTCCGCGCTCCAGGCCTACGAGCCGAAGCTCGGCACGCTGCCGTACAAGGCTTTCCGGGTGGTGGAGGCGCCGCTCTCGGATGGCGCCGGCGGCATGGAGTTCCAGGGCCTCATCACCGTGGGCAGCTCGCTGTACCACGGCGCCACGGACCCCAACAGCATCCTCCAGGGCGTGCAGGGCATGGACATGTTCCAGGAGGCCATGCAGCAGATGTCCGCGATGACAGGGGGACAGGCGGGGGGGATGAACCCCTTCGAGCACATCGCGAAGACCATTGAGCGCACGCTGGAGTTCACCGTCGCGCACGAGGTGGGGCACCAGTACTTCGCGGGGTTGGTGGGGACGGACCCCATCAAGGAGCCGGTGGCGGACGAGGCGCTCACCCAGTACACGGCGGTGCTCTACTTCGAGTGGGCGCACGGCAAGGCGGAGGCCGAGTCCCTGCGGCAGGAGGCGCTGGTGGCCTCGTATCAGATGTACCGGATGATGGGCGGCGAGGACGGGCCGGCCCAGCGGGCCACCGAGGAGTTCGGCAGCTCCATGGAGTACGGCGCCATCGTCTACGGTAAGGCGCCGCTCTTCTACGCCGCCGCGCGCAAGCTGGTGGGAGACGAGGCGTTCCTGCGCGCCATGCGCTCGTACGTGGACACCTACCGCTACAAGTGGGCGAGCCTGGATGCGTTCCGCAAGGAGCTGGTCAAGGCGAGCCCCGGCACGGGCGGAGCGCTGGAGCGCCTCCAGAACCACTGGTGGAAGGAGGCCCACGGAGACGAGGACCTGGGCCAGCCGAGCTTCGACGCGCTCATGGGCGGCAACATGGGAGACCTGAAGCTCGACAAGGACACCCAGAAGATGATCGAGGAGATGATGAAGGGCATGTCCGGGCAGTAGGCCCCGGCCTCAGTCGAACAGCGCCGTCACGAAGTCGCGAGGCTCGAAGCGGCGCAAGTCGGCGATCTTCTCGCCCACGCCCACCCAGAGCACGGGGATCTTCAGCTCGTCGCAGATGCCGATGATGACGCCGCCCTTGGCGGTGCCGTCCAGCTTGGTGAGGGCAATGCCCGTCACGCCCACCGTCTCCTGGAACTGCTTGGCCTGCTGGATGGCGTTCTGCCCGTTGGTGGAGTCCAGCACCAGCAGCACCTCGTGGGGCGCACCCTGGAGCGCCTTGCCCAGGACGCGGTGCACCTTCTTGAGCTCCTCCATCAGCGGGGCCTTGGTATGGAGCCGGCCCGCGGTGTCCGCGATGACGACGTCCGCGCCCGTCTCCCGGGCCTTCTTCACCGCCTCGAAGACGACGGCGCCCGGATCCGAGCCGTCCGCGCCTTTCACCAGCTCCGCCTTGGCCCGGTCCGCCCACACATCCAACTGCTCGGTGGCGGCGGCGCGGAAGGTGTCTCCGGCGGCCAGCACCACCTTCTTCCCCGCGCCGGTGAGCTGCGCGGCCAGCTTGCCAATGGTGGTGGTCTTCCCCGCACCGTTGACGCCCACCACCATCACCACGTGCGGCGGCCCGCCTCCCTCCAGCGAGGGCGGCACGGGCAGGTCCACAATCCGCGCCACCTCCTCGCGGATGAGGGCCTTCATGCGCTCGGGGTTGCTCAGCTCGTTGCGCTTGAGCTTCTCGCGCGCCAGCTCCACCAGGCTGGAGGCGGTGCGCACGCCGATGTCCGCGGTGAAGAGGATCTCCTCCAGCTCCGCCAGCACGGACTCGTCCACCTGGCGGCTCTGGCCGAACAGCCCGTTGAGGCGGGCCATGAAGCCCTGGCTCCTCGTCTTGTCCAGGCCCTGGGCCAGGGTTTTTCCCGCCTCGGCCTGGAGCTTCGCCTTCTCGGCGGCCGCCTCCGCCTGCCGGGCCGCCTCCGCCTCCGCGGCCTCGCGAGCCTTCTGCTCCCCGGTCAGCCGCTCGGCCTCCTCGCGCTCGCGGCGGCGGCGCTCCTTGGCCTCCTCTTCGGCGGCCTTCTTCGCGCGGTACTCGGCGCGCTTCTCCTCCTCCTCCTGCTCCTTGAGGGCGCGGGCCTGGGCCTCCAGGCGGGCGCGCTCCGCGGCGTCCGTGGCCTGCTGGGCGGCTCGGGCGGCCTCCTCGCGCTGGCGGGCCAGCTCCTCGGCGCGGGCGTGGGCCTGCTCCGCCTCGCGCTGGCGGGCCAGCTCCGCCTCCGTCTTCGGCAGCTCCACGCGCAGCTGGGGCGCCTCGGCCGGGAGCGTGGGCTTGCCGGCCTCCCCGGGCACCGCGGGCTTGCCGGGCTTCTCGGGGACGCGGGGCGCCTTGAAGAACAGCTTGCGCGCCGCCAGCACCACCAGCACCAGGAAGAGCAGCCCTACGCCGTAGCCCACGTACTGGGAGGCGGGGCTGGCCTCGGGAGGCGCGCCGGGCGGGGTGCCGGGGTGGCCCGGCGTGGTCTCCGGGGGAGCGGGCACGGGAGCGGGGGCTGGCACCTGCGCAGCGAGGACGTCCTGGAGAGGCGGAGTCTTCATGGCGGGTCCGCTTATACCAATCCGCTGGTGGATGCAGCGCCCGAGGGCCTGTAAAAGCCATCTCCCATGCGCCTGTCCCGCCTATCCGTCCTGCTGCCCACGGTTCTGCTCAGCGCCTGCATCATCGAGGCGCCCGGCGGGGCCACCGAGTCCGAGCGGCGCCAGGCCACCGTGCAGCAGGTGCCGCCGCTGGCGCTGAAGAGCGGCGCCAACCTGGGCGGCAAGGTGGAGATCGCCGGCGCCATGGTGCAGCCGGGGAGGGTGGTGCCCGGGGAGCCGGCCCACGTCACCGTCTTCTTCCGGGTGCTCCAGCCGCTGGAGGACGACTACATCGTCTTCGTCCACGTGGAGGACACCGAGGGCAAGCTGGAGCGGATGAACCTGGACCACAAGCCGGCCAGCGGGGTGCTGCCCACCACGCAGTGGAAGCCCGGCGAGACGGTGAGGGACGAGTTCACCGTGTCCCTGCCGTCCGGCGTCTCCGTGCGTGGCATCAACATCTGGATGGGGCTGTGGGAGCCGCGCACGGACACTCGCCTGCCGCTGAAGAACCCGCAGGAGGTGCGCAACGACGGTCATGACCGCATCCTGCTGGCGACGGTGCCGGTGGCGCAGCGCTGAGCCGCGCCAGCAGGAGGGCCCACGCAGCTACTGGCCGGCAGCCGGAGCCTGCGCGGGAGCCTGCGCGGGAGCCGGAGCCTGCGCGGGCTGCTGCCGGCACTGCTCCAGCAGCTTCTTCTTCTCCACAGCGGATGCGTGCTTCCACTCCTCCGTGTCCTTGACGTTGCAGGGAGGGGGCGGCGGAGCGGCCGGGGCCACGGCCTCGCCCGCCACGGGCTCGGTGCCCGGCTGCAAGGGCGGCCGCAGGGTGATAACGGCGGGCATGTCGTCCAGCGAGTACCAGGCGCCGGTGCTCGCATCGATGGCGACGCCGATCACGCCCGTCAGCAGCACGTCGGCGATGATCCACCCGGCGCCCACCGAGTTGTGCAGCTCATAGGCGGTGTCCGGGTAGCCCGCCTTCTTGAGCACAATCATATAGGAGCGCTTGTTCTCCAACTCCAGATGCAGCGGCGTGATGCCTCGGGAGAGGCCGTCGACGAACACCTCGGCCTGCTGGGGGTGGGAGTTGATGGGAACGTCCGTGGCCTTGGGAGCAAGGATGGCCGCGCAGCTTGCCTGCACCAGTGCCAGCGCCATCAACGCGATCCAGGAGTGTTTCAAGAGAGGGCTCTCAGTCAGAGTGAGGCGCGCATCCTTTGTGTCTTGGATTGGTCAAATCAAGGGAAAAGGAGAGTGAGGGCTTGACGGGAGGGAAAAAACCGGAGCGGCCCTGTAAGCCGAGTTTTGTCCCCACCCCTTTCGGAGTGGGCGGCGAACATTCGTCTAGGGCCCTGGTTACCCAGGGGCCTCATCAGCGAGCAACCCGAGCGCGGCGGACGGGCCATCCTTGTCCCCCAACCGCGAGGACGCGCTCCTATTGGCTCTTGCTCCAGGTGGGGTTTACCGTGCCGCCCGAGTTACCCCGGGCGCGGTGCGCTCTTACCGCACCGTTTCACCCTTACCCGCCCCTTTCGGAACGGGCGGTTTGTTTTCTGTGGCACTGTCCTGCGAGTCACCTCGACTGGCCGTTAGCCAGCACCCTGCCCTCTGGAGCTCGGACTTTCCTCCCGCCACCCATTCCTGCGGTGGCCGGCGTTCACCCGGGCCGCTCCGGCACCTGCCTCTTACAACAGGTGGGGGGCCGGGGCCACTCCGTCCGAGACGGAGCGTGCCAGAGGCCCGCC
>NZ_JBJMQP010000010.1:0-78767 GCF_045802625.1 Hyalangium sp.
CTGGCTCCGTCAGAGCCGGGCGTCCGCGAGGCGCTTCACTCCTCGTCCCTGCGCAGCGAGGCGAGCACGCTCAAGTCCTCCAGCGTGGTGGTGTCTCCCGTCGTCTCCTTGCCGGCCGCGACGTCGCGCAAGAGCCGCCGCATGATCTTTCCGGAGCGCGTCTTCGGCAGGCCCTCCGCGAACCGGATCTCGTCCGGCCGGGCGATCGCGCCGATCTCCTTCGCCACGTGCGCCGCCAGCTCCTTCTTCAGCTCCGGCGAGGGCTCCGTGCCCTTCTTCAACGTGACGAACGCCACCAGCGCCGTGCCCTTCAAGTCGTCCGGACGGCCCACCACCGCGGCCTCGGCGATGCGCGGGTGCGCCACCAGCGCGCTCTCCACCTCCGCCGTGCCCAGGCGGTGGCCTGCCACGTTCACCACGTCATCCACTCGGCCCATCAGCCAGAAGTAGCCGTCCGCGTCCGTGCGCGCCCCGTCGCCCGTGAAGTACTTGCCCGGCAGCTCGCTGAAGTACGTCTTCACGTACCGCTCCGGATCCCCGTACACCGTGCGCAGCATCGACGGCCACGGCTTCGTGATGAACAGCAGCCCACCCTGCCCCTTTGGCACCGGGTTGCCCTGCCGGTCCAGGATCTCCGCGTGGACCCCCGGCAGCGGGAACGTCGCCGAGCCCGGCTTCGTCGGCGTCGCCCCCGGCAGCGGCGTGATCATCATCCCGCCCGTCTCCGTCTGCCACCACGTGTCCACCACCGGGCACCGTCCGCCGCCAATCACGTCCCGGTACCACATCCACGCCTCGGGGTTGATCGGCTCTCCCACCGAGCCCAGCAGCCGCAGCGAGCTCATGTCGTGCTTGCGCGGGTGCTCCTCGCCCAGCCGCATGAAGGCCCGGATGGCCGTGGGCGCCGTGTAGAGGATCGTCGCCTTGTAGCGCGCGATGATCTCCCAGAACCGATCCGGCCCCGGATGCGTGGGCGCGCCCTCGTAGAGGATCGTCGTCACCCCGTTCATCAACGGCCCGTACACCACATAGCTGTGCCCCGTCACCCAGCCCACGTCCGCCGTGCACCAGTAGATGTCATCGTCCTTCAAGTCGAACACCCACCGCGTCGTCAGCGAGATGTTCATCGCGTAGCCCGCCGTGGTGTGCAGCACGCCCTTGGGCTTCCCCGTCGAACCCGAGGTGTAGAGGATGAACAGCGGGTGCTCGCTCTCCACCCACTCCGGCTCGCACGTCTCGCTCTGGCCGCGGACCAGCTCCTCCCAGGAGATGTCCTTCGGCCCGAGCGGCCCCGCCTCCCCCGCGCGCTTGAGCACCACCACCTTCTCCACCGTGCGCATGTTCGGCACGGCCGCGTCCACGTTCTTCTTCAGCGGCACCACCGCGCCCTTGCGCCACCCGCCGTCCGCCGTGAGCAGCACCTTGGCTCCCGCGTCGTTCATGCGCTCCTGCAGCGCCTCCGCCGAGAAGCCGCCGAACACCACCGAGTGCACCGCGCCGATCCGCGCGCACGCCAGCATCGCCACCGCCGCCTCGGGCACCATGGGCAGGTAGATGCCCACCCGATCTCCCTTGCGCACCCCGAGCGACTTCAGCCCGTTGGCCAACTTGTTCACCGCCACCGCCAGCTCGCCGTAGGTGACGGTGCGGCGATCTCCGGGCTCGCCCTCGAAGAGGATGGCCGGCTTGTCCTTCAGCTTCGGCAGGTGCCGATCCAGGCAGTTGTAGGCCAGGTTGGTGCGGCCCTCGATGAACCACCGCGCGTGCGGCGGCTTCCACTCGAGCACCGTCTTGAAGGGCTCCTTCCAGTAGAGCTCCTCGCGCGCCCGCGCCCCCCAGTACGCCTCGGGATCCTTCGCCGCCTCGTCCCACAGCCGGCGGTAATCCTCCATGCTGCGGATGTGCGCTCGCTTCGAGAACTCCGCGGGCGGAGGGAAGACTCGGTTCTCCGAGAGGACTGATTGGATCTCGTGCGACGGACGCTGCGGCTCGGCCATGGCTTCCTCCCCAGCAGGACAGCAAGACGTGTCCTATTGTCTAGGTCGCCTGTGGCTCGGGCTCAAGGCTGCTCTGCGCACTGCTCCCCATTCTGAACGGCCTCGAAGCGGGCCCACAGCTCGCAGACGCACTGGTCCGGGCGCCGCGCCTCGTAGCGCACCCGCAACACGCCGTTGAACTGCGTACGACACACCGTGTCACCTTCCAGGTGCACGCTCACCTGATCCAGCAGGCACTCCTGTCCGTTGGCCGTCGCCGTGGCGTTGGCCACGCTGCCGTCCACCGCGAAGCTGCCGCCGGACTCCAGGAAGCGGCCGACGAGCTGCATCTCCAACAGCTCGAAGTCCATGCGCACCACCTGTCCGGTAATGAGCAGCGAGCCGTCCCAGAGCGCCTCCTCCGAGGACAGCAGCTTGCAGTCGTCCCGGTACACCTCGGTGGCGCGGATGTCGTAGTGCCCCGGGTTCTGGGGGTAGGAGTTGCAACTGGCACAGAGCCCCGCAACGAGGAGCAGGCACGGCAGGAGCAGGCGGCGGGTGGACACGAGCACACCATAACCAACCCCGCGCATCAGTGCAGTGCCCTCGCTCGGCCCGGGGTAGACTGCCCGCCCCTATGGCCGAGACCCAGTACAAGAACCCCACCCCCACCGTGGACTGCATCATCGAGCTGTCCGGCGAGCGCATCGTCCTCATCCGCCGGGCCAACCCGCCCATCGGCTGGGCCCTCCCCGGGGGCTTCGTGGACGAGGGCGAGCCCCTGCACGCCGCCGCCGTGCGCGAGGCCAAGGAGGAGACGGGCCTCACGGTGGAGCTGATCGAACAGTTCTTCACCTACTCGGATCCCAAGCGCGATCCGCGCAAGCACACGGTGTCCACCGTCTACATCGGCCGGGCCCAGGGCGAGCCCCAGGGCGCGGACGATGCCGCCGAGGCCAAGGCCTTCCCCCTCAATGCCCTGCCGAAGGATCTCTGCTTCGATCACGGCACCATCCTCTCGGACTACCTGGCCTATAAGCGGACCGGGCAGCGCCGGAAGATCTGAAGCCGCGCTCGGATGTACGTCCTCCTGGCCCTCCTCGCCCTCGGCCTGCTGCTGGCCGTGCACGAACTGGGACATCTCGTGGCCGCGCGGCTGCTCGGCGTGACCGTGTCCCGGTTCTCGCTGGGCTTTGGGCCTCCGCTGCTGTCCTTCCGGCTGTTCGGCACGGAGTATGTCGTCGCGGCCATTCCCCTGGGCGCCTCGGCCACCCTCCACGGGATGAACCCCCACGCGCCGGGGTTGGATCCCGCTGATCCCCGGAGCTACTCGGCCCAGCGCCCGTGGAAGCGCCTGGTCATCACGCTCGCCGGCTCGCTGGCCAACTACCTGGTCGCGCTCGGTGTCCTGGTCGCGCTGTACACCTCGGGCACGCACGTGGTGGTGCCACTCACCGTGGGCACGGTGACACCCGGCTCGGAGGCGGCGTTCGCGCAGATGCTCCCGGGCGATCGCATCCTCAGCGTGGATGGACAGCCGGTGAAGACCTGGTCGGACTTCGTGGAGTTCATCGCTCAGAGCCCGGGCCGCGAGCGGTCGCTCGTCGTCTCCCGCCACGGAGAGCCCCGCGTGGTGAAGGTGCGCCCCCGAGCCGATGAGCACGGAGTGGGCCGCATCGGCGTGAGCCAGCAGTACGTCTACAAAGAGCACAAGCCCGGCGAGGCCCTGATCCAATCGCTGCTGCACACCCAACGTGTAGCGGGCGAGGCACTCTCGATCATCCGAGGGTTCGTGGTCGGGCGCGATCCCGCGGCGGACTCTCCCATCTCCGTGGCGCTGGTGCGCCAGTCCTCCGGCGCGGCTTCCAGCGGCTTGGACTCCTTCATGCGAGTGCTGGTGGCCATCTCGGTGGTGCTCGCGTTGCTGCACCTCGTGCCCGTGCCGGGGCTGGACGGCGGGCAGTTGGTGTTTCTCGCGCTCGAGCTGGCGCGAAAGCGTCCCGTGTCCCCGCACGTGCAGACGCTGGCGAACACGGTGGGGTTCCTGGCCATCGTGGCCACCATGGTGGCCGTGGCCATCGCGGACATCCGCCGCGCCCTTCCCTCCTCGGAGGCGGCGAGCAGCCCTGGCAATGGAGGGGTGGCGCTCCCCGCTCTCCTGGATGCCGGGGATACGGCCAGCCAGGGTGGCTCTCCCAGCGATTCGGGCGCTGCCGACGCGGGGTGAAAGCTCTATTCTCGGACGGTCCATGAATCGCCAAGCCACTGCCGGCCTCTTCTGCGAGCTGTACTGGGGTGAGTCCCTGGCCGAAGCCTGGAGCTTCGGTCCCGAGCAGCCCCAAGTGCTCGCCGCGCCTGATGAGAAGGCGCCCCTGCCGCTCTATGGCTTCACCCTGCCCCAGGAGCCGTTCCTCCTGGCCGAGCGCACCGAGCGCGGCTACCGCGTCTTCGTGCCCCCGAACGTGAAGCTGGAGCGCAGCACCCGGGGGGATGCGTTCCACGGCGTGCCCGAGTCCCAGCTCGAGCGGCGCGAGGGGCGGGTGAGCGTGGAGCTGCCCGAGGGCTCCACGCTGCGGCTCACCGAGGGGGAGCTCCATCTGACGCTCCAGCACTCGGTGGCGAAGGATCGGGAGAAGCCGTCCCGGTTGAAGCTCCTCGTACGGGTGGCGGTGGGCAGCGCCCTGTTCCTCTTCCTGCCCCTGGGGTTCCTGCTCGGGGGGCCGGATCCCGACCAGCTGCAGAAGATCAACAGCCGGGGGCTCGAGGCGGCGAAGGAGAAGGAGCTGGCCCGGCGCAAGGCGCTGGGAGTCGACACGCCCCTGCGCCCTCTGTCCGACGCCGAGAAGAAGCAGAAGCCGGATGGAGGCACCCCAGCCCCCGTGCCCGGTGGGTTCAGCGTCCAGTAACGGCTGCGCTAAGGCCCGAGCCCCACCCAGATCTCGCCGTCCTCGAAGAACTCTTTCTTCCAGATGGGCACGTCCTGCTTGAGCCGCTCGATGGCGTGCTCGCAGGCCAGGAACGCCTCCTTGCGGTGTGGCGCCGCGGCGGCGATCACCACCGCCAGCTCTCCCGGCATCAGCGTGCCCACCCGGTGCATGATCGCCAGGCGCGTGCCGCTCCAGCGCTCCGCCACCTCCGCGCCGATCGCCGCCAGCCGCTTCTCCGCCATCGGCGGATAGGCCTCGTACTCGAGCCTCAGCACCCGGCGGCCCTTCGTCTGGTTGCGCACCGAGCCCGAGAACGTCACCAGCCCGCCGTACGCCTCGCCCGACACCGCCGCCACCACGTCCTCCAGCCGCAGCGGCCGGTCCACCACCGAGAACAGACCCGAGCCTCCCGACACCGGAGGAATGAGCGCGAACTCCGCCCCGGCC
This sequence comes from Hyalangium sp., assembly GCF_045802625.1. Taxonomy (NCBI): domain Bacteria; kingdom Pseudomonadati; phylum Myxococcota; class Myxococcia; order Myxococcales; family Archangiaceae; genus Hyalangium; species Hyalangium sp. Next base: position 5,351 of record NZ_JBJMQP010000010.1, read on the forward strand.
GGCACCTCGGCGCTCGCATCCACGAACTCCTGGTTCACCGCCACCCGCAGGTGCGGCAGCAGTGGCTTGAGGCTCGCGTGCCGCTCGGCCAGCAGCCGCAGCACGTCCTGCACTCGCGTGCCCGCGGGCACCTCGAGCGTCTCGCGCTGGGCTCCCGCGCGCTCCCGGGCCGCGGCGAAGTAGAGGATGGTGATCATGGCCATCTCAGCGCGTCCGCACCACGATCCGGCCTCGCAGCCGAGCCCCACCCTCTTCGACAGCGAAGTCCAGGAAGGCATGCTCGAAGGGCGTGAGCTGATCCAGGAACGCCCCGCCAAAGGCCTTGGCCGCGCTCAACTGCCCCTGGGGAACGCCCGGCACCTGCTCGGGCGCGTCCATGTCCGCGCGCAGCCGGCCCATGTCCACCATCAGGGACACGTGGCTCGGCCCGAACGTGCTGGCTCCGAAGCGATCCCGCAGCGCGGCGCCCACGTTCCCTCGCGGCCTCGCATCCAGCACCTCGCCCGCCTGCAGCGACAGCCGATCCGCCGCCACGCTGACCACCAGCGGCTGCTCCATGACCCGCGTCCGGAACCGGGTGACGTTCTTCTCCTGGCTCGACTCCACGCTCCACGAGCCCTCCTCGAACGCCTTCATGAGCGCCGTCACCACCGGCTCGGAGCGCGTCAGCCCCGCCTCCAGCAGCACCGCGCCGCGGGGCTCGGGCCGCTTGTTGAGCAGGAAGTTCCGGTAGAAGGCCGGCGCGTCGAAGTACACCAACAGCGTCACGTCCCCTCGCAGCGCGCCGATGAGCCCCTCGGCGTCGAGGCCCTCCTTGCGCCAGATGTCCTGAGCCTCCGCCCGCCGCGGCGAGCCCGGCGCTCCGAAGACCAGCGAGGCCAGCTCCTCCGGAGGGATGGACATCATCGCCGCGCCGACGGGCCCCAAGGGCGCCTGATCCAGCAGCGCGGGCACGGGCCCCTGCTTGCCCTTGAGCAGTGGCTTGTCCGTGGCCAGGAAACCATCCAGCTCCGCGCGCCCCTCCTTCACGCCCAACGAGGCGAGGAACCCGGGGAACCCTTCATCCACCTCCTTCTTCGGGAACTGGGTGAGGATGTACACGCTGCCCTGCGCCACCTTGCCCCGCAGCCGCGTCAGCAGCGGAGACTCGGACAGGCCCGGGCCGGTGAACCCCGCCACGTACCGGCGCAGCCCCTCTGCATCCGGTGACGAGGTGGAGGCCTTCACCGGCTCGCCCTCCTTCGCCTCCTCCTTCTGCGGCATCGCCAGGTACAGGTAGCCCCGGTCCAGGAACGCCGTGACGGGCTCCGCGCCGTTGAGCTCGATGCGCACGCTGCCGTCCTCCTGGCGCCGCGCCTTGTGGCCCTCGGACTCGAACTCCTTGACGACGGCCTCCATCGCCGCCTGCCCGTCCGTCACTCCCAGCAGCGCCACCGTGCCCTCGAACGTGGGCACCGCGAACAGGCCAAAGCCCTCCTCCGGATCCACCGCGCTCGAGTCCCCCTTCACGCTCTGCAGCACCATGGGCAGGAAGGGCGTCTCCTCCATCTGCCGCTGCGCGACGTCCGGCCCCACCAGCCGCTCGTAGAAGTCCACCAGCGGCTCCACGGAGCCACGGAGCTGGGGCACGTAGATGGCCACCGTGGCATCCGAGGGGATGGCGCGCAGCACCGGCCTGGGCGCCACCGTGAGCTGCGCGCGGCCCACCTCCGTCGTCCCATCGAGCGCCCGCACCGCGTACGTGCCCGAGCGCGCGAAGGCATGCGACACGTGGCTGGCCTTCTGGGCCGGGGTACCATCGCCGAAGTCCCAGCTCACTTCAGGCGTGCCCTCCTGGACGGCGCCGAACTCCACCGGGATGCCCGCCTCCACCGTACGGTCCGGCCCCAGCTCGGGCCTCACCGTGTGGTGGCAGCCAGCGGCCAGCAGGCCACCAGCCACCAGCGAGAGGAAGGACAGCGGGACTTTCAGGGACAGGCACGAGGAAGACCGCATAGAAGCGGTCTAGTAGTCCAAGGCCAGCCCGAACATCCAGTGCCGACTGGAGAGAACGATTCCCGGGCTGCCAAAGTTGTCCACTTGAGCGTATGTCCACTCAGCGAAGAAGTAGCTGTGGTTGACACCGATGTCCGAGTCGAAGTCCCGAGCCAGCCGAGGCTCCAGCACGTCCAGCAGGAACGAGACGCCCCCCGTGAGGCCGTAGCCCCACCGCCCCCCCTTGCCCGCGCGATCGCCGAGCGTCTGCGTCTCGCCGCCCTTGTTGATCCACCATGGCATGTAGATCAGCCCCAGCTTGCCGTAGGGCACCAGCGGCACGTGCCAGCGCAGCGCCGGGTAGTCGAACTTGTAGAAGCCGTTGAGCTTGAGCGGCACCACCTTGAGCGCTGTCTTCTCCTCGGCGGTGTCGCCCGTGTCGGTCTTGGTGCTCGCGTACTTCTCCGCGTAGCCCGCGGACACGCCCAAGCCCGCCGTGCCGATGCCCTGGTAGAAGTAGCGCTGCAGCTCCAACTCGAAGAGCAGCATGGGCCTGTCGCCGAACGTCTCCGCGTAGGGCTTACCGGTGAGGCCCTCCTCGGTGTCGATCCGGGGCGTGAAGGTGCCCAGCTTGAACTCCACGTCGCCCGTGCGCGGGGACTGCAAGGGCACCACGGGGGACGTCTGCGTGACAGTCTGCGCCTGGCTCGGCAGCGCGCCGAGGAGCGCGAGGATGCCGAGGGCTACTGCTCGACTCATGACCGTTTTCTCCTTGAGGACAGCCAGAACGCCAGGACGGCCATGACCCCACCGCCCGTCAAACCACCTGCCGCCGCGCCACAGCCTCCCGTCTCCGCCCCCTGAGCCTCGACGTACCGATCGAAGAAGCCCAGGGTGTGGATCGGCGTGCCCTCCAGGGGCTCCGAGGCCGCGCTCTCATTGTCCGCCGCGTCCAGCGCCGTCGCGGTGACCGTGTACGTCACTCCGTTCTCCAGGCCGTCCATCTTGAACAGCGTCAGATCCGCGGCCTGGGTGGACGTTCTCTCATCGGAGCCGTCCGCCCGCGCCACGTGGACCTTCACCCGGGAGGCATCCGAGGGGGAGCTCACGTGCACCGAGAGGGCCTGGTCCAGCGCCGCCACCTTGTCGATGGTTGGCGCATCCGGGGGCTTGGCGTCATAGGTGACGTCGATCGAGGCCTTCTGGAAGTTCTTGGAGTTGGTGGAGCAGTCTCCAGCAATCCCTCCCGGAGTCGGGACCGAGCCGCACAGCTTGTAGGTCTTCTCCTGGCCGTCGGCGGGACAGGTGGTGGTCCCCCCCTGGAAGAGCGGGAGATCATTCGTCGTGAACGACACCGCGCCGGTGCGGTTGTTGATCACGTTCGCCTTCGACACGGTCTCGACGGGCGTGGTGCCACTGGGCACCTCATCCGTGCAGGACTCGGCGAGCCAGAAGTGGAGATCGTCGCAGACGACGGTCGTCGTGAGGTTGTAGGTCCAGGTCACCGTGGTTTTCTCATCGCACGAACCCTTCTTCAGCCGGATGTCGAGCTGGTTGCCCGGCAGCGAGATCTGAAGCGGGGACGCCGTCTGGCTCCAGGCGGCGGTGGTGGCGGTGAGCGTGAGGGCAATCAGCAGGTAACGCATGGACGGTGGTGACCCTAGCAAGTGGGGGGCCATCTGAAACGGGGGGTGTATCCCTTCATTCCCAGGTGAGAGTCCCCGGTCCCTCCGCCAAATGGGCAAGCCCGGCCCGGGGGGCGTGCCAAATTGTCAGGCAGGGCGTTGGAGCAGCCGCAGGCCGGCCTCCACCAGGTTGAGCGCGCCCCCTCGGCCGGCGTTGTCCACCACGGCGAAGAGGGAGAGCCACTCGGGCGCCTGGGGAAAGGTACGCAACCGGCCGACGTGGATGGCCGGGTCTCCGGCAATGAGCATGGGCATGGGGTAGACCTTCTCCGTGGGAGCATCCAGCACCTTGAGTGCGGGGGACGTCTTGAGGGCGGCGCGCGCCTGCTCCACGGGGGCCGGCACCTTGAGCTGCACGTGCACGCTCAGGCCGTGGCCATAGAAGGTGGGCACCTGCACGGCGGTGCCGGCGATGACGGGCGTCTCTCCTCGGGCGCCGAACAACCGAGCCGCCTCGAGCGTCCAGCCGGCCTCCTCCTCGGTCCAGGGCGAGTTGGCCATGAAGGGGCCCACCTGCGGCACCAGGTTGAAGCCGATGCGGTGGGGGAAGGCGTGCGCCTCGGGCTCGCGGGCGGAGAGCAAGCCGGCGGTCTGCTTCTCCAGCTCCCCCACCCCGCTGACTCCGGCCGAGGACACGCCCATCATCGCCGTCACCTGGGCCCGGACGACGCCGCCAAAGGCCTTCTGGAGCGGGGCGATGATCGAGACGAGGGCGCTCGACACGGCCGAGGGGATGCTGACGATGCGGCCCTTGAAGGTGGCGCCCAGCACCTCGGGGTTGAACGTCGGGAGCACCAGGGGCACGTTGCCGTCCGCGCGGAAGGCGGAGCTGGCATCCACCACCCAGGCGCCCGCGGCCTGGGCCACCGGCGCCAGCTTGCGAGAGGCGCTGGCCGGGGTGGCCAGGAGCACCAGGCCCACGCCCCGGAAGGACTCGGGGGTGGTCTTTTCGAGCTCCAAGGTGTCCTCGCCGTACTCCAGCTCCACGGCCTCGGAGCGCTCGGAGGCCAGTGCGGCGAGACGCTCGGAGGGCACGCCCTGATCCAGCAGCGCGGAGAGCACCTCGCGCCCCACGACCCCCGTGGCCCCCACCACGGCGATCCGTACGTTCTCATTCATGGCGCGCCCTTTAGCATGTCCCCATGTCCGAGTGGCTCTCCGATAAATCCTTGAAAACAAGAACTTTTAGATCTTCTAGCCATCTTTGACAGTCAAGTATGCGTAGGCCAGACTACTCAAGGCGCGAAAGGTGTTTTCTTGGAATTCTGGAGACAGGATGCCCATGAGTGATCTGCCACTGCCGGTACACGGTAAGGAGCTGGTCGTTGCCGCAACCGCCGGGTCGTCTCGGAGGAGCTTCCTGGCTCACTTCGTGCGGCTGGGGCGGACCAAGTACCTCTTGTACAGCTGGGTCCTGCACTCGCTGGGGGTCACGGCCGCGGTGTACATGGGGTCTGCGCCACAGCTCGGGGCGTACCTGCACGGCCAGCTGTTCGTGTGGTGCCTGCACCTGATGACGCACTACTGCAACGAGTACTTCGATCTGGAGGCGGACCGGGCCAACCCCTCGCCCACCCAGTGGACCGGGGGCAGCCGCGTGCTCGTGGAGGGGCTGATCGAGCCCAAGGTGAGCCTCATCGCCAGCCTGGTGCTGCTGTGCGTGTGCCTGGCGCTCATCCCCTCGATGCCGCGCCCGGCCCAGTATGCGGCCATCATCGGGTTGGGGCTGGCGTGGTTCTATACGGCGCCTCCGTTCCAGCTCAACTACCGCGGCCTGGGTGAGCTGACCGTCACCACCGTGCTCAATGGCTGCTTCCCGATGATCGGCTACGCGCTGGCCACCGGCGAGGCCAGCCTCTTCCCCGCGCTCCTGCTGCTGCCGGCCTTCCTCATCCAGTTCGTCCGGATGACGATCATGAACCTGCTGGACTACGAGGGAGATCGGCGCGTGGGCAAGCGCACCCTGGTGGTGCTGCTGGGGCCTCGGGCGGTGCTGCACCTGCACGCGGTGGTGCAGGCGCTGGCCTATGTCCTCCTCGTCCCCGCCGTGCTCTGGGGGCGCGTGCCCCTCTGGGTGGCGCTGTGCGTGGGGAGCACCTTGCCGCTGTCCGCGTGGCATGTGGCGCGGCTCTACCGGGGCGCCCACCTGAATCCGCGCACGGCCAACAGCGTGCCCTTCTGGGCCTCCACCCACGTCTCCCTGGTGGTGGCCGCCGCCTATATCGGGCTGCTGCTCGACGGCTTCCTCCGAGGCATCTTCCGGGTCGGCGGCCCCTCCAACCTGCTCCTGGCGCCGATCGTCGTCTATGCCGTCATCCTCCTGCGCCAGATGCGCAAGAACCGCCCCAAGCCCATCGGCGAGCCCCGGGACGCGGCGGCCCCGGCGCGGGCGGCCTGAACTCCAGCGCGGGTGAAGAACAGCCGGGGAGGGGAGCCCCTGCCTCGACGCGGGCCCCTACCCCCACAAATCCTGGAAGGCGGACAACTTCGCCCCCACCCATGAGGGCGGTGTATGATCCGTAACCGCTTTGCCCCCTACCGCCCTTCATGCTCACGCCAGAGCCTCCGCGGCGCCCGAGTTGCCGAATGATGACTGCTGGGTTGAATTTCGGGAAGTACTCCATCCTGGAGCACCTGGGCTCCGGAGGAATGGCCGAGGTCTACAAGTGCCGGCTCGGCGGCATCGGCGGTTTCGACAAGCTGGTGGTCGTCAAGCGCATCCTTCCCGAGCGCTTGGAGGAGCCTGAGTTCATTCACATGTTCCTGGATGAGGCGCGGATCGCCGCCAACCTCAACCACCCCAACGTCATCCACATCTTCGAGGTGGACGAGATCGACGGCGCGCCGTACATGGCCATGGAGTACGTGCGTGGCCCCACGATGGCCGCGATGATGCGCGCCGCGTACCGCCAGAAGAAGGTGCACCTGGGGCACATCGCGAAGGTTCTCGCCGACGTGTGTGCCGGGCTGTACTACGTGCACAACGCGAAGGATCAGAACGGGGTGCCGCTGCAGATCATCCACCGGGACATCAGCCCGCAGAACATCCTCATCTCGGTGGAGGGCGTGCCCAAGCTGCTGGACTTCGGAGTGGCCAAGGCGGTGGGCAGGCTGGCGCAGACCGAGGCTGGCATGTTCAAGGGCAAGCTGCGCTACATGGCGCCGGACCACGTGCGGGGCGTGCCCGTGGATCACCGCGCGGACATCTACTCGGTGGGGGTGTGCCTGTACGAGGCGATGACGGGCCGCCAGCGCTTCCCCAGCAGCCTGAACGAGGCGGCGGTGATGGCCACCATCATGGATGGCAAGGTGGCGCCCCCCTCCCAGGTGGTGGAGAACTTCCCGCAGGAGTTGGAGAGCATCATCATGTGGGCGCTCGAGCCCGAGCCGGCCCAGCGCTGCCCCAGCGCCGATGCGCTGCGCCAGGCGCTGGAGCAGTTCATCGCTTCGGGCGGCTATGCCTCCAGCGCTCAGGCGGTGGCGCAATGGGTGGCGGAGCTGTTCCCGCCCTCGGAGACGCAGTCGTACGGGCGCAAGCCCGCCGTGTCCCCGGGGACCGGCTCCGCCTCTTCGCCGCGCACCGGCTCGCGCCCCGCCCTGGGCAGTGCGGCCAACTCGGGCAGCAACTCCAGCATCCGCGCGCTGCGCACCAGTGGCAGCAGCTCCGGGAAGCTGCGGATGGGGCAGCAGCCCTCGCAGGAGGAGGGCGCCTATCCCGCCGATCTCACCCAACTGGAGAAGGCCCCCTCCGAGCAGGAGGAGGCTCCGGCCAAGCCGGTGGCGAACGCCATCGTGGCCGTGGGGACGATGGTGGCGCTGCTGTTCGGCGGAAGCGGGGTCGCGTACCTGGCCACCCGGAAAGGGGCTCAGGAGCATGCCCCGGCGACGCAGGCCGCCCAGCCGGAGGCAGCCAACCCCCAGCAGGCCTCGGGCAGCACCGCGCCCCCCGTGAAGGAGACACCTGCCCCGCCCGTGGCCCCTGCCCCACAGGCGCCGCCACCGGCGGCTCCCACGGCCGCCACCCTGGAGTCCTCCCTGGAGGAGGCGGAGCGCTTGCTGAAAGAGGCCCAATACGGCCAGGCCCTGGAGCTGCTCTCCAAGGTCAGTGAGGTGCAGACGACGAATCCCGAGCTGAGCAGCCGGCGCGTGCGCCTGACGACGATCGCGGAGCGGGAGTCGCTGCTCACCAAGGCCCGCATGGCGCTGGAGCTCAATGACGTGCCCAAGGCCGTCGAGACCGCCAAGCAGGTGCTGGACCTGGAGCCGAACAACCCGGAGGCGCTGCGGCTGTTCTCCGAGACCAAGAAGCTGACCGGCGCGAACGCGAACGCGGCGCAGCGCCCGCGCCAGCGCCAGCGCATGGGCACGCTCAACCTGACGGTGGAGCCCGCGGCCATGGTCTACCTGAATGACGAACCGGTGGGCCTGTCTCCACTGCGGCAGTACAACCTCCCCCAGGGCAGCCACAAGGTGGAGGTCCGGCTCGCGGGCTACGTGCCCATGGAACGCACCGTGCAGATCCAGGGCAACAAGGCCACCACGCTCGAGCTGGCGTTGGCGCGGGCCAGCCGGCCGCAGGACGGTGGCAAACCGGCGGCGAAGGGGGGCGAGGGCGAGGAGGCCGCCCCCCCCCGTGCCACTTCCGACTCTACGACTCCAGCCCCGCCTGAACCGCCCGGCAACACCGCGGCGGCGCCGCATTAGAAGGAGGCCGCCCCATGCAGCCCATGGCTATCGCCGCAGCCACCGGCCTCATTGCTCCCCCACCCCACACCACACCACTACCATCCGAGCCCTCCCTCGCGTGAGCTCGGCGAAGCGGGCACTCGACTCTTATGAATACCGCCATCACTCTTGCTCGTGTGATCATGGGGCTTTGCTTCGTCATCATCGGGCTCAACTTCTGGGCCAAGTGGTTCCAGCTCAATATGCAGGGCGCGGCCAAGCGGTTCCTCGATGCGATGGAACAGAGCGGCTACATGCACGCCGTGAAGACCGTCGAGGTCAGCGGCGGCGTGATGATGTTGGTGGGGTACAACCTCCCGCTGGCGCTGCTGCTGCTGGGGCCGGTCATCGCCAACATCTTCCTGTTCCATGCCTGCCTCGACAGGAAGGGCCTGCCCCTGGCGACGCTGCTCGTCGTGCTCGAGGGGTTTCTGCTCTTCGTGTACCGCGCCGCCTTCATGGGTATCTTCCGGGGCATCGAGTCCTGAGGCGCCGTACTTCTGGCTGGCCCAGTTCAGCTTCCATCACGTGCTGCACTACCGAGGCGGACGCTACGGCACCTTCCGGTTCGTGCCGCCGGGCCCTCTGCGGTTCCTCGTCAAGGCCAGCCTGGGCAAGAGCCGAGTTCCCATCGTGAGCGATCATGACGCCCACCACGCCGAGCGGTTCTCGTGCTGGGCTGCCTGCCTGGGAACCGCCGCGAGCCGGGCCGAGCGGTGTCGGTATAGGTAGGGGCTCTCCCGGGGCTGCTGTCCTTGCGGCATACTCGCGAGCCATCGTGAGCTCCCCTGCCCATTCCGAGCCCCCCACCTCTTCCTCTTCTGAGTCCTCCCAGTCGCCCTCGCTGGTCGCGGTCTCCCCCCCGGCCCCGGCGCTCACCGAGAGCCAGAAGCTGTCCGTCTCCCAGCGGCTCCAGGTGCTGCGGACGCGCTACAGCCAGTTGGAGGCCGTCCTCTTCTTCGCGGCCGGCTTCACCTTCGACGCGGTGATGCTGGACCGGATCGACGACGAGCTGATGCTCTGGCAGCAGATCGTCTACCTGGGGGTGGCGGGGCTGGTGCTGGGGCTGACGTTCCGCCACGAGATGGCCGGCTGGCACCCGCCGGCCTGGGCGGCCAAGCCGTGGAAGTACTCCGAGCACCTGCTGCACTTCATGCTCGGCACGCTGCTCAACGCCTACACGCTGTTCTACTTCAAGGCGGCGAGCGGCCCGGTGGCGGTGCTCTTCCTGGTGCTCATCGGCTGCCTGCTGGCCATCAACGAGATGCCGCTGTTCCACAAGATGGGGCCGGTGGTGGTGATGGGGATCTTCAGCTACGCGCTCACCAGCTACTTCGGCTACCTCATCCCGGTGTTGGTGGGCTCCATCCGCGTGTGGATGTTCCTCACGGCGGTGTTCCTGGCGCTGCTGTGCATGGCGCCGCTGTTCTACTTCGTGGAGCGCTGGCGCGGGCGCAACGAGGCGATCCTCAAGGTGGGCGTGCCCGGCGGAGCGGTGCAGGGGTTCATGCTCGCGCTGTACTTCTTCCACGCCATCCCGCCGGTGCCGCTGGCGCTGGAGTCCATCGGCGTGTACCACAAGGTGGAGCACACGCGGGGTGGCCCCTGGCGCCTGTCCATGCTGGAGCCCAGCGGGCTGTTCCACCGGCACGGGGACACCGAGTTCCTGGCGCGCAAGGGAGACAAGATCCACGTCTTCGTGCGCATCTTCGCGCCGCGTGGCTTCCACGATCGCATCTTCATGCGCTGGTTCCGCCAGGATCCCGTCCGGGGCTGGGTGCAGACGGATCCCATCCAGCTGGCCATCGCGGACCGCGAGGAGCGCGGCTACCCGACCTTCTCCACCAAGGCCAACTACCAGGCGGGCAAGTGGCGGGTGGAGGTGCAGACCGAGGACGGGCGCACCGTGGGCGAGCAGATCTTCACGCTGGTGGACGATACGTCGACCACGCCGCGCGACTTCGTGGTGGAGGACGGGTAAGGCGCGGCGCTATGCCGCCACGTGCTCATCGCCGACAGAGCTACCGGGGCCATTGCTTGTCTTCCCTTCCTACCAGACTGCGCTGATTGCGGCTTGCCAGAAGATTGTCTCCAAGCCGAGAGCCACGGCTGGCCGCAGGGATTCTCAAGGCTTTGACACGCGCTGGCGCGTCGGCACTGAGTATTGCGCGTGGATCATGGCAGTCGATGCCGGAACCGTGTACGCCATCACCACGGATGGCCGTATTCTGCGGCGTCTCTCCGAAGACGACCCGGACTATCCCAATCCGCTGAGGCTCTCCTCGGACGCAGGGATCTCTTCTCCTGCCAGTCCCGATGGAGGCTCCCGCCTGGATGGAGGCGTCCAGGATGATGGAGGCGTCCTCACGCCTCCCGCTCCATGAGGCTCAATCGTCCTTCAGGCGAGCGGTAGGCGCGGGCCCGGGCAGCGGAGGGAATTTCGGGTTGCGCTCGGGCTCGCTGGGCCGGACGTAGTGAGGCTCCAGCGCGAAGACCGCTTCCATGGCCTGCGTGTCCGGGAAGCGCGCCAGCCGCGCCAGCTCCACCGCCGAGGGAAACACCGGCCCTGACAGCAATCGCGAGGGCGCCACTCCAGCGGCCTCCAGCGCCGCGCGGTAGTCGGTCAGCGCGGGCCCCAGCGCGAGCGCCTCGGGCTCTGCGGCCATCTTCGCCGCCACCTCCTCCGGAGACATCGCCGTCTCCGGCGCCAGTGCCTCCACGCTCCGCCCGCTGCGGCGGTACGCGCCCAGGTACAGGTCATCCTTGCGCGCCACCGCGAGGCAGAAGAGCGGCGGTCCGTCGGGCCCCTCCAGCGCTACCGCCGCCAGGGAGGACGCTCCCACCACCTTCAGCCGTGTCGCGTAGGCCAGCGCCTTCACCGTGGCCAGGCCAATCCGCAGGCCCGTGAAGGACCCAGGCCCCAGCCCCACCACCAACCCCTCCAGCTCCGCCAGCTTCGCCCCGTGCCGCGCGAGCAGCTCGCCCACCACGCCGGGCAGCACCTCGCTCTGCTTCTGCGGAGGACCGATCACCACGTGCTCCAGGGCACGCACGTCCTCCCCCGCCCGCTCCACCAGGGCGAGCGACAACGTCAGCGTGGAGGTGTCGAGCGCGAGAAACACGGCCCTCCTCTACCCCGGGAGCGCCTCGGGCGGCATGGAAAAGGACGTCACCGGCCCCTCGTCCTGGCACCGGTACAGCCGCACCCGCGCCAGCCCCTTCTCCAACATGTCCAGCTTGCGCGCCGCGGCCAGGGACACGTCGATGATGCGCTCCGCCTTGAAGGGGCCTCGATCGTTGACGCGCACCTCTACAGACTTGCCGTTCTCCATGTTCACCACTCGCAGACAGGAGCCGAACGGCACCGTCCGGTGCGCCGCCGTCAGGGCGTTCTGATCGAAGCGCTCGCCGCTCGCCGTCCTCCGTCCGTTCAGGCCCGGGCCGTAGTACGAGGCCAGCCCCTCGCCCAGGTAGGCGCGAGGGCCCTTCTCCGGCGCCTCGGGCCGAGCCCTGCCCACGGTGGGCGGCTCAGGCCGAGCGGCCGGGAGCGGCCGGGCCGCACGCGTGGTGCACCCCGCCAGCAGCCCCAATCCCATCGTCAGCGCCAACCACCGCCCCAACGCCACGCTCACCGGGTGATGTCGTTGAACATCGCCACCAGCATCAGCGCCACCAGCATCGCCAAGCCGATGACGTTGGCGACCTCGCGCACCCGGACCGGGATGGGACGGCGACGGACGCCCTCCCACCCCGCGGCCACCAGGTGGAAGCCGTCCAGGATGGGGATGGGCAGCAGGTTCACCACGCCCAGGTTGATGGAGATCACCGCCATCAGGTTGAGGAAGTAGTCCCAGCCCAGCTCCGCGCTCCGAGACGCCATCTGGTACATCATGATGGGGCCACCGATGGAGCTCACCGGCACCTTGCTGCCGATGCTCGCGATCGCCATCACCGTCTGGCCGATGATCTTCGGGACGATCTTCACCGCCTGCTTCAGCGCCTCGTCCCACGCCAGCTTCACCGTCACCTTCTCGGCCGGGGGCACCTCGCCCCGCGTGGGGAACCAGGGACGAATGCCCAGCGCCAGCTTCTCGGGCACGCCGCCCTCCTCCAGCTTGAGCGGCGTCTGGGACAGCTTCGCCTTGTGCTCGCCGTCCGTGCCGCGCCAGGTCAGCTCGAAGGGCTGCTTGTCCAGCCCGCTGAGCTTCACGTCCAGCGTGTGGAACGTGGTGAGCGTCTCGCCGTTGAACGCCACGAGCCGATCCCCTGCCTTGAGCCCCGCCTCCGCCGCCGCGCTGCCCGGCAGCACCTCGGCCAGGTAGAGATCGTCCGGCTCCGCGCCGATCGCCGCCAGCCCCTCCTTGTCGGGCTGCCTCTCCACCTGGAGCTTCAGCACCTCGGGGACTCGGAGCTCCACCCCGCCCGCCTCCACCGGCTTCAGCCGCTGCACCGCCAGCTCCAACGTGCCCTGGTGCTTCGCCAGCGCCTGGTAGAGCGAGCCCTCATCCGGCACCGGCGTGCCGTTGATGGCCAGGATGCGATCGAACGTCTTCAGCCCCGCCTTCTCCGCCGGAGAGCCGGGCGGCACGCCCATGATGGGGATCGGCGAGTTGGCCTCCACCATCATCCGGCCGCGCTCGATGGTCTCGAACGGCGTGGACTCCACGTACTTCAGCGGCGTGACGTTGGTGGTGAACTGACTGCCGTTGCGCTCCACGATGAGCGGGATGGGGCGCTCGAAGCGGCCGACGAACGCATCCGCCATCTCCTCGAAGGTGCGGACCTTCTCGCCCTCCACGGCGACGATCTTGTCACCGGGCCGCAGGCCCGCGGCCGCCGCGGGCGTCCCCGGAGCCACATAGCCCAGCCGCGTCGAGATGGCCTCGTGTGGCCCCCAGAAGACGAAGAAGTAGATCAGCACGGGGAAGATCAGGTTGAACGCCGGCCCCGCGAGGACGATCGCCATGCGCTTGAGCGGCGGCTGATTCAGGAAACCCCGGTGGGCGTCTTCCGGCGGCAGCTCCTCGCCGGGCACATCCCCCGCCATCTTCACGTAGCCGCCCAGCGGCAGCAGGGCGATCTGGTACTCCGTCTCGCCCTTGGTGAAGCCCAGCAGCTTGGGCCCGAACCCGAAGGAGAACTTGAGCACCTTCACCCCGCAGGCCTTCGCCACGAGGAAGTGACCCAGCTCGTGCACCGTCACCAGCACCCCGAGCAGGAGCGCGAAGAACCCGATACTCGCCATGGCGGCAAGACTAATCGCGCCCCGGTCCAGGGACAACGCACATCCGTCCACACTGCTCGGCCGAGCACACAGCCGCTACGTCAGCCACCCGCGGACGAACTGCACGTAGATGAACACCAGCGGCGCGTTGAACAGCAGCGCGTCAATGCGGTCCAGGATGCCGCCGTGCCCGGGAATCAGCTTGCCCGAGTCCTTCACCCCATACGCCCGCTTGAGCATGGACTCGCACAAGTCCCCAATGGGGCCGGCAATCCCGCCCACCACGCCCAGCACCACACAGTCCGCCGGGGTGAAGTGCGGGAAGAAGCCCGCCCGGGCGATGAACATGCCGCCCACCGAGCCCACCATGCCTCCGAAGAAGCCCTCCCACGTCTTGTTGGGGCTCACCTCCACGTACAGCTTGTGGCGGCCCAGGAAGCGGCCGGCGAAGTAGGCGGCGGTGTCGTTGCCCCAGGTGATGACGAGCGCGCAGATGACCCAGGAGAGGCCCTCGTCGCGGATGCGCAGCGCGGACACGGCCATGAGCCCCACGGCGCCGTACAGGTACCCCATCATCAGATGCGCCGAGCGCAGGGGCGCCTCGGGCAGCGGGCCTCGGATGAGGTGGTACGTCCACACGAAGAAGAACAGGCCCGCCGTGAGCCAGAAGGCCATCTCCCCCACGTGCTCCGCGTTGTGGAGCGGAAGCAGCGGGATGGCGCCCGACACCAGGATGCCCACCCATGCGGCCGGCGAGAGCTGCTTGAGGGTGATGGTGTAGTACTCGCTGGTGCACGCGGCGGCGGCCACCGCGAACAGGGCCGCGCTCCAGGCCCCTCCCTTCGCGATGAGGAAGAGGACCACTGGCAGCAGCACCAGCGCCGACACCACCCGGAGGACGAGGTTCTTGTTCTTCTCGTTCACGCCTTGGCCCGCTGGGTTTCCTCGAGCTGGATCTGCCCGGACGTCAACCCGAAGCGCCGCTCCCGCTGCTGGTAGTGCGCCAGACAGCGCAGGAACGCCTCGGTCCGGAAGTCCGGCCACTGCACATCCGCGAAGAACAGCTCCGCGTATGCCATCTGCCACAGCAGGAAGTTCGACACCCGGAACTCGCCGCTGGTGCGCACCACCAGATCCAACGGCGGCAGCCCGTGGGTCCACAGGTGGGACTCCATCTCCTTCTCGCCGATCTGCTCCGGCTTCAGCTCGCCGCGCGCCACCGCCTGGGCAATCTCCCGGGTCGCGTGGAGGATCTCCTCCTGGCCGCCGTACGAGAGAGCCAGCGTGAGCACCATGCCCTGGTTGTGGGACGAGGCCGCGCGCAGCTTCTCGAGCGGCTCGCGCACATAGCGCGGCAGCTTGTCCACCTCGCCGATAGCATTGAGGCGGATGCCGTTGTCGAGGATCTCCGAGTACTCGCTCTCGAGGAACTCGCGCAACAGCTCCATCAACCCGGCCACCTCGTCCGCGGGGCGCGCCCAGTTCTGCGAGGAGAAGGCATACAGCGTGAGCGCGGACACGCCCACACGGCGCGCGGTGCGCGCCACCTCACGTACACTGGCGGAACCCTCGCGGTGGCCCTCCAGCCGAGGCAGGCCGCGGATCTCCGCCCACCGGCCATTGCCGTCCATGATGATGCCCACATGGCGGGGCAAGGGCCGGGCCTTGACCTGTTGTTCTAGCGCGTTGATGGCAGAGGGGCGTTCCATGAAGCGTTGCACCTTAGAGGCCCCGCCCGGCGACGTCCACGGGAGTGTGGGCCAACGGTCGCCTGGTCACCGTGGCCGGTCGCCCGGTGGGGGTGGGCGGCGCACACCCACAAGCTGGCCCTTGGGACAGGTTGCCCAGCATGCACTGAATCACCCCCGAGCTTGTTTGACCCTGGAGCGACCTGCTCCGTAGGATCGGTTCATTCATGCCGCCCAAGTTGATAGGCCCCTACCGCGTGATGGAGACGCTCGGTAGCGGAGGTGTGGGGACCGTGTATCGGGCCCTGGACCGCCGCACGAATGATCCCGTGGCCCTCAAGCTGCTGTCCGCGGGTCCCGCGCTGGACACGCGAGCGGCACGGCGGCTCGCGCGCGAGTACGAGACGCTGGCGGATCTGGCCCACCCCAACGTGGTGAGGGTGTTCGACGTGGGCGTCTTCCAGGGCTACCCCTACCTGGTCATGGAGCTCATCGAAGGACTCACGCTGCGCAACTACCTGGATCTCCGAGGGGCGGAGCTGCTCTCTCCCTCGGGCTCCTTCTCCTCGCCGCGAGCGCGCGCCCTGCCGGACGACTCGGAGTCCTGGGGCGATAACGAGGAGGACTCGGATGACGAGGGCGGTGCGCTGCCCTTCAACCTGGCGGCCTTCTCCGAGGAGGAGCCGAGCGAGGTGGGGTTCGAGGCGGGGCCCGCGTCGGTCCGCGCGCTGGCGGACGCGGCGGATGAGCCGGACACAGGGGACCCAGAGGACTTCGATGCGGGCTACGAGGTGCCGGATCCGAAGGTTCAGCTGGTCGAGCGCCGCATCCAGGAAGCGCGCACGGAGGACCTCAACCGGCCCGAGCGCATGGGCCGCTTGAAGGACGCGATGCTCCAGGTCTGTGAGGCCCTGGCGTACATCCATGGCCACGGGCTGGTGCACCGGGATCTCAAGCCGTCCAACATCATGGTGGATGAGGACCGGCAGGTGCGGCTGATGGACTTCGGGCTGGCGAAGTTCCTGGCGGATGACGCGGGCCTCACGGCGGATGGGCGCATGGTGGGCACGTTCCGGTACATGTCTCCGGAGCAGATCCTGGGCGAGCCGCTGGACGCGCGAGCCGACCTCTACAGCCTGGGAGTCATCCTCTACGAGCTGATGACGGGCCGGCCACCGTTCGACGCGAAGACGCCGGGCTCGCTATGGCAGCAGGTGCTGGAGGTGGAGCCTGCCCCCATCCTGGGCATCAACCTGAAGGGAGATCCCCAGCTGGCGCGCGTGGCGCACAAGCTGCTGCGCAAGGAGCCGGACGATCGATTCCAGACGGCCGAAGAGGTCTACGAGGCCCTCGCCGAGTGAGCGCGGAGAAGGTGCATACGCTCTTGGTGGACGCCGCGAAGGCGGGTCAGCGGGTGGACCTCTTCGTGGGCGAGGCGCTGGGCCTGTCGCGGGCGAAGCTCAAGCGGCTGTTCGAGGAGGGCGCCGTCAAGGTGAACGGGCGCCCCGCGAAGAAGGGCCTGCTGGTGACGGGCGGCCAGAGCATCACCGTGGAGTACGAGGAAGAGACTCGCGAGGCCGTGCCGGACGAGGGCTTCCCGCTGAGGGTGCTGTACGAGGACTCGGCGCTGGTGGCCGTGGACAAGCCGGCGGGCCGGCCTTCGCATCCGCTGCGGCCCGGAGAGACGGGCACGGTGGCCAATGCGCTCGTGGCCCGGTATCCCGAGTGCGCCAGCGCCTCCGAGGACTCGCGCGAGGGCGGGCTGTGCCACCGGCTGGACATCGAGACCTCCGGGGTGCTGGTCGCGGCGCGCACGCGCGAGGCGTGGCAGGCGATGCGCTCGGCCTTTGGCGGCCGAGGCGTGGACAAGCGCTACCTGGCGCTGGTGACGGGTCCGCTGGCCGAGGAGGGAGAGATTGAAGTGCCCCTGCGCCACCACCCGCGCCACCCGGATCGCGTGGAGCCGGCGATGCCAGGAGAGGAAGGGGCGCGCGAGGCGCACTCGTTGTTTCAGGTGCTGGGGCGCTCGGGCGAGTACAGCCTGGTGGAGGTGCGGATCCTCACGGGCGTGCTGCACCAGGTGCGCGCGCACATGGCGGGCGTGGGGGCGCCGCTGGTGGGAGACATGCTCTACGGCGGGCGGGAGGAGCCTGGGCTCTCGCGCTTCTTCCTGCATGCGCAGTCGCTCGAGTTCACCCACCCGGTGACGGGCAAGAAGGTGCGCGTGGAGAGCCCGGTGCCCGCCGAGCTCACCGAGGTGATCCAGAAGCACGGCCTGTCGCTTACTCGCCCATCACCTTGACGATGACGCGCTTGCGGCGCTGCCCGTCGAACTCGGCGTAGAACACCTGCTGCCAGGGCCCCAGGTCCATCTTCGCCGCGGTGACGGGGATGATGACCTGGTGGTGGATGAGCAGGGACTTGAGGTGGGCGTCCCCGTTGTCCTCGCCCGTGCGGTGGTGGCGGTAGTCCGGCCCGTGGGGCGCGAGCTTCTGGAGCCACTCCCAGATGTCCTCATGGAGCCCGGACTCGTCGTCATTGACGAAGACGCCCGCGGTGATGTGCATGGCGGACACCAGCACCATGCCCTCTTGGATGCCGCTCTTGCGCACCAGGCCGGCGACCGTGTCCGTGAGCCGCACCAGCTCCCGCCGCTCCTTCGTCTCGAACCAGAGGTATTCGGTGAGGGTCTTCATTCCCAGTCCCCGTCAGCAAGGTTCGCTACAGTGACGGCCGCCATGCGCGCCATCATCCACGTCGACATGGATGCGTTCTACGCGTCCGTCGAGCAGCGGGACAACCCGTCCTTGCGAGGCAAGCCGGTGATCGTCGGCGGGCATGCACAGCGCGGCGTGGTGGTCGCCGCCTCCTACGAGGTGCGTCCCTTCGGTGTGCGCAGCGCCATGCCCATGGCCCGAGCGATGAAGATGGCGCCGCAAGCCATCGTCGTCCCGCCCCGCTTCTCCGCCTACGCGGAGGCCAGCGAGCAGGTGTTCTCCATCTTCGAGCGCTACACCCCGCTGATCGAACCGCTCTCGCTGGACGAGGCCTTCCTGGATGTCACGGCCTCGGTGGGCCTGTTCGGCGCGCCCGCGGACATCGCCCGCCGCATCCGCAAGGAGATCGCCGCCGAGCTGAGCCTCCCGGCCTCGGCGGGGCTCGCCTCGGTGAAGTTCGTGGCCAAGATCGCCTCGGATCTGGCCAAGCCCAACGGCCAGCGAGAGGTGCCCGCCGACCAGACGGTGGCCTTTCTGGCGAAGCTGCCCGTGTCTCGCCTGTGGGGCGTGGGGCCGAAGACCGAGGAGGAGCTGACACGCGCCGGGCTGAAGACCATCGGCGACGTGGCGGCGCGGGACGTGACGTGGCTGGAGCAGCGCCTGGGCTCGCAGGGGCGTCACCTCTGGGAGCTGTCCCAAGGCATCGATCCTCGCGAGGTGGTTCCGGACCGCGCCGCCAAGAGCGTGGGCGCGGAGGACACCTTCGAGGAGGATCTGAGAGGCGTGGACCTGCTGCGCCCCCACGTGCACTCGCAGGCGCTGCGCGTGGGCCGGCGGCTGCGCAAGGCGGGCGTGCGCGGCCGAGTCGTTCAGCTCAAGGTGAAGTTCGCGGACTTCATCACCATCACCCGGCGCACCACCCTCTCCTCTCCGACCGACGACGGACAGACGATCTACCGGGCCGCGCTCGAGCTGCTGGAGCGCGCGCACGAGGGCAAGCCGGTGCGGCTCACGGGAGTGTCCGTGCAGTCGCTCGGAGAGCAGGAGCCGCCACAGCAGCTCGGGCTCTTCTCCGCGCCGGCCGCTCCCCCACCGCGCAGCGCGAAGCTCAACGCCGCGCTGGATCGCATCACCGAGCGCTTCGGCTCCAAGGCCATCACCACCGCGGATCTCGCGAAGCGCGGTGATGAAGAAGACGACGATCCCCGGGGACGGGACTGAGCCGCGCCCCGGCGCTCAGGGGGAGGAGAGCGCCACGAGGTAACGCTCGATCAGGAGGCGATCCTCGGGAGTGAGCTTGGCGCGCTCGGCCATCTTGCCCACCAACCTGGGCCACTCCTGGGGCTGCTTCGCCGTGGGCACCACGAGGTTGTGGCACCCCGAGCAGCGCTGGACATAGCGGTCTCGCCCCGCCTCCAGGCTCTCCAGCGTGACGTCCGGCTGGCTGCGCGCGGCACGAGCCGCCACCTCGGCCGTGGGGTGGGGAAGGCCTCCGGCACATCCCACCAGCAGGAGCAGCAGCACACAGAGGCGCTTCATGGGAACACTCCGGGAGGGCAGGGAGACCCCGCGAACCCTACAAGTGGAAGGAGAAGAGGAGCCGGGCATTGAACTTCTCGTGCTCGGTGAGCACCAGCGTGCCTCCGCCCTCGGTGCGCTTCAGGGCCGGCAGCTGGGGCAGCACGGTGAGGCTCACCCACCAGTTGTCCGACGCATAGGAGACGACGGGCCCGGCGTGCAGCGCGGAGAACTCCCACGACTCATACTCGGGGAAGAGGTTGGTGTTGCGCACCTCCACGCCCAGCGAGAAGTGCGGAGTGAAGAAGTAGCTCGCCCCTCCCACCAGCTCCAAGGCGAGCTCCGGCTCGGTCTCCTCGGCTTCGAACTCGACCCCGTTCTCCAGCACGAGGTTGGCCGCGAGCAGCACGGGCCCGATGCGCTTGTCCAGGATGAGCTTGGCCTCCAGCTCGAGCTCATCAGGCTTCAGCCCCAGCTCTCCGTAGAGGGCCAGACCGAAGGCATCGGCCACCGGATCCATGAGCTTGTACTTCCACTCGTTGGAGACGCCGTCGAAGTTCGTGGAGGACTGAAGCTCCCCGCCCACGCGCTGGGTGACGGAGTTGAGGTTGAGGTAGAGCGAAGTCTGAAGCCGCTCGGTGAGCCCCACCTCGAACTCCACGCGCTCGTCGAAGCCCGTGTAGTACCCATCGCGTCCCAGCCGGGCCGTGGTCCACACCTCCACCTCGCGCCCGCCGGGAGGCAGCACCGCGGTCTCATACGTGTAGGTGAAGTGCCGCTCGTTGGCGGAGGCGGTGAAGGGAAGGACGGTGAGGCTCGCGAGGGCAAGCGCGAGGTGCAGGCGGCGAGAGCGATCCATGGGTGAGTCCTTCTCCAGTCAGGCGACGCGAGGCGGTGCACGGAGGCCTCCCCGTTCGCGAATCGTGGAGCCCTGATTAGTTGCAAGTGATTCGCAAAGTCAAGGTCACCTCACAAGAAGTCTTGGCGCGCAGACTCCGGGTACGTGGCGCCCCGGAGCGCGCACATTCCCGGTGCTGTCCACTGGTGGGCCTGGTGCGACAGCCCCCGGACTTGCGGAGCCTCACCTCCCCTCCCACCTTGGGGAGTCTGAAGGGGGCGGAACATGGGATGCGGGAGCGGGTGGCGGCGGTGGGCGCTCCGAGGGGGAGCCTTCGCGCTGTGGGTGGCGGTGGGGGGGATGGCCTGTGGCCGTGCGGAGCCCGAAGCGGAGCTCACGAGCCTGCAGCAGGAGGTGAAGTCCGGTCCAGCGCAGGCCGATCCCACGCAGCAGATCCAGCACGTGGTGGTGGTGATGATGGAGAACCGCTCCTTCGATCACCTCGTGGGCTGGACGCCGGGAGCGGATGGGCGGCAGGCCGGGCTCACGTATCCGGATCGCTCGGGCGTGCCTCGGCCCACGTACCCGCTGGCGCCGGACTATCAGGGGTGTGGCCACCCGGATCCGGATCACTCGTACGAGGGAGGGCGTGTCGAATACGACGGCGGCGCGTGCGATGGCTGGCTCCGCGCGGGGGCCAATGATGAGTTCTCCATCGGCTACTACCAGCAGAAGGACCTGCCATTCCTCGGGCAGGCGGTGCCTCGGTGGACGACGTTCGATCGCTACTTCTCGGCGATCATGTCGGAGACGTATCCGAATCGCATCTACCAGCACGCAGCGCAGACCGACCGGTTGACCAACACGCTCGACATCTCCACGCTCCCGACGATCTGGGATCGCCTCGCGGAGAAGGGCATCACCGGGCGCTACTACTACACCGACGTGCCCTTCCTCGCGCTCTGGGGAACGAAGTACCTGCCGATCAGCCGTCCCGTGTCCGCGTTCCTCGTGGACGCCGCCACCGGCCATCTGCCGCAGGTGGCCTACGTGGATCCCCGCTTCCTCGGCGAGGAGCAGGGAATCTCCGGCGATGATCACCCCCATGGGGACATCCGCAACGGCGAGGCGTTCCTGAACCTCATCTACACCGCGGTGACGCTGAGCCCGGAGTGGAAGCACACGGTGCTCATCATCAACTTCGACGAGTGGGGCGGCTTCTATGATCACGTGCCTCCGCCCACGGCGCCCATTCCTCCCGCGGATCAGGCCGCGGGCAACGAGGACGGAC
The DNA here is from genome assembly GCF_045802625.1 of Hyalangium sp. NCBI lineage: Bacteria > Pseudomonadati > Myxococcota > Myxococcia > Myxococcales > Archangiaceae > Hyalangium > Hyalangium sp. The sequence goes on from NZ_JBJMQP010000010.1 coordinate 27,011, forward strand.
GGCTGGGCTTCCGCACCCCGGCGCTCCTCATCGCGCCCTGGGCTCCTCGCGGGGTTGTCTCGCACGAGCAGTTCGATCACACCTCCGTGCTGCGGCTGATCGAGTCACGCTGGGGGCTGCAGCCGCTCACCGTGCGCGATGCGACGGCGAACAACCTCGTGGATGCGCTCGACTTCACGCAGCAGCCGAAGCGCGGCCCGCTGTTCTTCGTGCCGCCTGGGCCCTATGGCCTCCCCTGCGCGGTGAGCCCGGTCCCACCGGACAATGATCTCGAGGAGCTCGAGAACCTCGCGCGGCAGTACGGCTGGCCGGTGTACCGCTCGGGGTGGCCCGTCAGCGTTCCCGCGGCGGGCTCGGAGAAGTAGCTCTCACGCGGATTCCGGGCGGACTTCGTCAAAGCTCCGAGCCACGGGGTGAGGGCCCGGCTCCACCGGAGTGCCCTCGCCTCGGATGAGACACCACGTCCGCAGGCCCGCGGCCCGAGCCGCATCCAGCTCTTCCCTCACATCCGAGAGGAAGAGGACCTCCTCGGCCGGAAGCCCCAGCTCCCGGACGATGGCGGCATAGGAGGTGGACTCCTTCTTGCCGCCGACGCGCGTGTCGAAGTAGCCGCTGAACAGCGGGGTGAGATCGCCAAACGGCGTGTGCCCGAAGATCAACCGCTGGGCGTGCTCCGAGCCCGAGGAGTAGACATAGAGGCGCAGCCCTTGCGCGTGCCACTCGCGCAGCCGCCGTGCGGCATCCTCGTAGACATGGCCCTGGAAGGCGCCCTCGCGATAGCCCTCCTCCCAGATGAGCCCCTGCAATCCCTTGAGCGGCGCGAGCTTCTGGTCCGTCTCGATCCACCTCAGCAGCGTGCCCACCAGCCACTCATCATCCAGATCCCCGCCCGCCACCTTGCGCGCCTCATCGAGCAGTCGGCGCACCTCCGGCCGGTGGCCTTGGGCGCGCACGAACCCCGCCAGGTGCCGCGCGGAGTAGGGAAACAGCACGTCCTTCACGAATGACAGGCTCGAGGTGGTGCCCTCGATATCCGTGACGATGGCTCGAACCATGGGGCTCATCTTCTCTCGGCTTGAAGCGGGGAACTATCGCGAGTGCTCGAAGTGCGCGGCCGTCTCGTCTTCTTCTCCATCACGGGGTAGTAGCACCCGTGTTTCCACTCATACGCGTCATCGCCACAGTTAGGGGGGTTATCGAACAGCTGGCGCCAGCATGCTCCGTTGATCTCGCGCTCCCCCGTACCTTTGCAGGGAGCGTGTTTCTGGCCCTCCATGGGCTCATCCGGCATCCGCTCCGCGATTGCCTTGGCCTTCAGCTCATGGGGAGGCTTCTCGGATACTTCCCACCTCATCAGCGGATTGTCGCCCAAGCCTCGCGTGCCCCCGCCGGACGCGGCACCCGCGCTCAGTACTTTCATACACGCGAACTGGGGCACCTCCTCGCGTCGTGAGTGCCCTTCCCACGCCATGCACACCACCGTCAGGAATACGGCTGCCACGGCAAGCCCGAGCCATAATCGTCTGGCATGCGCGAGCGATCCAGTGCGCACACGCGCGGATACGGCCACGGGCACTGAGGCCGCGTGCGCTGGAACAGCCACCTGCACCTTTCGGACTGGCATGGCTTCCAGTGTGGCAGAGACTGGCCGCTCTGGATCGAAGAGCGGCACATCCGCCTCGCTCCCCGCGTGCTCCGCCACGGACTCCGCCGCCTCCGCCAGTTCGCCAGCCCTCCCGCGCGCCTCGGGCTCGCGGGCCAGCATCCACTCGATGAGGGCTGACAGGTCAGGCATCACCCGCGGATTGAGTTCCCGCGCCGCCCGCCGCGACGGAAGTGGCGGCAGCAGGGATTCTGCTCGGGGCTCGGGATCCGTCCCAGGTGGCGGGTATCGCCCTGTCACCAACCGGTAGAGGCTGACTCCCAGCGCATAAAGATCGTCCGTCGGCCGAGCCTCGTAACGGGCATCCTTCTCGCGCCAGTGCTCCCATTGGAAACGCACGGCCTCGGGGCTGCGGTACTCCGGAGTGCCCGGGGCCATGAGGCGATCGGTGATGGGGGGTGCTCCGACCCATGTGCCCGAGCCGAAGTCCGTAAGCACGGCGCGGCCCTCGGGCTCGACCAGGATGTTGTCTCCCTTGACGTCCCGGTGCAGGCCACCGGCGCGATGGAGCGCCTCCAGCCCCCACATCAACTGCGCGGCCACTCGCAGCACCTGACGCGTGGACGGTTGGTGCACCCGCGCCCACTCGTACAGCGTGAGCCCGCGGATCCACTCCATCACGAGATAGGGGTGCATCCTCTCGGAGTCCGCGTGCCACCAGCCTCGATCCAGCAGCCGAGGCACCGCCGGGTGCTGTATGCGAGAGAGCAACCCCACCTCGCGCATGAAGCGCGGATCATTGCAGAACAGAGCCAGCTTGAGCGCCACGGGCAACGAGCCCGGATGACCAGCGCGGCGGGCCCGGTACACCGCGCCGTAGGTGCCACGGCCGCTGTAACCCTCCAAGACCCAGGGACCCACCAGGCTTCCCAGTCGAAGCGAGTCGGGGGTCAGTAGTTCCGGCATCGTGCACCTCGGCAGAGAGCAAGGGCGAACCGCTCCGCCCGCGCGCAGCCTACTCAATGAGTAGGACGCCGTCATGCCCCTCTACCGGATATGGTGCTCTCTCCAGGCTGGGGCTGGGCCCAGGTATGCCGCTACGCCGTCATCTCCGGGAAGCGCGCGGCGATGTCGTTGCCCGTGAAGCGTGCCACCCAGCCCTCCGTGTTCGTGAACAGGCGGATGGCGATGAAGCGCGGCCGCGGCCCCATGTCGAACCAGTGAGGCGTGCCATCGGGGACGCCAATCAAGTCCCCCTTCTCGCACAGCACGGCGAACACCTGGCCCTGCTTGTGGATGTTGAACAGCCCCTGCCCCTCCACGAAGAAGCGGACCTCGTCCTCGCTGTGGGTGTGCTCGCTCAGGAACTTGTTGCGCAGCTCCACCTTCTTCGGGTGGTCCGGCTCCATCTGGATCACGTCCACCGACCGGAAGCCCTTCTCCTTCATCAGCCGGTCCACCGAGTCCCGATACGCCGCCAGGATCTCCTCCTGGCTGGCGCCGGGCCGCAGCGGCCGGTTCGCCTCCCAGCGCTCGAAGCGAATCCCCACGGCCGCCAGCTCCCGCTGGATGGAGGCAGGGTCCGTGTAGATCCGCGGCCGGCCCGGCTCGTGGTCCGCGTAGACCTTCAGCTCGCTCATCGTCCCAATCTCCTCAGCTCGATCTCACACGCAAACAGGAACTCGAACGCCTCGATGTGCCGGCACGCCTCCGCCACGCTCCGCCCCCACGTATAGAAGCCATGGCCCGAGATCAGGTACCCGTGGAGCCCCTCGTGCTCCGCCATGTACTCCTGGACCCGAGCCGCCAGCCGGGGCACGTCCTGGTCATTCGCGAACACAGGCACCACCACCCGCGTCTCATGCGTTTGAATTCCCCGCAGCGCCTTGAGCACCTCGTAGTCCTCGAGCACCAGCTCGCCCCGGTGCAGGCGCGACAGCAGGGTGGCGCTGAGCGAGTGCGTGTGGAGCACCGCGCCCAGGCTCGCGTCCCGCCGATAGAGCTGGAGGTGCAGCGGCAGCTCCGCTGAGGGCTGCTTGCCCTCCGAGCGCACCTGCCCGTCCAGATCCACCACCAGAAAGTCCTCGGGTCCCAGCTCGCCCTTGTGGCGGCCCGAGACGGTGATGAGCACGTGCCCATCATCCAGCCGCGCGGAGAAGTTGCCGGCTGTCGCGGGCACCCAGCCTCGCTCGAAGAAGAAGCGCCCAGCGCGAATCAGCTCCGCGGCCCTGTCACCGAAAGAGTCCTCGGGGTGCACGGGCCCCACTATATGCCCGTTCCCAGCCTCCCGAGGCTCCCGGCGGCCAGGAGCCCTGGGGATGGCTCAGTCTTCGTCCGGCCCGTCGGACTCCGAATCGGAGCCGCTGTCGCTGTCATCCCCCGCGCCGTCGCCGTCATTCGACTCGGCACCCGCCGAGCCAGCCGTGGCCTCGGCCCCCGGCGCACCCGGGCGCCCAGTCCGACGGCGGCGACGACGGCGGCGCTTGCGGCCGGCCTCGCCTTCCGAGGGTGCGCCCTCGGAGCGGGCCTGCGGCACCTCGCCGCTCTTCCACGCCTCCAGCGCCTCGCGGAACTCCCCCGTGGCCTCCACGGAGATCTCGAACACCGTCATCGCCTCGTTGAAGAGCGGGTGCCGGCGGAAGGCCACGCTGCGACGGCGGCGCTCGCCCGTGAGCGTGCGCTGCGCCAGCAGCAACAACCGGCAGCGCTCGGCGATCCGCCGGGGCAGGCGCGCCGTCTGCACGAAGCCCGCGAGCAGCTCCTCGATGGCCTGCGCCACCGAAGGCCGAGCCCCAGGCTCGTTGGACTCCGCTGGCGGCGGCGCCGCGCGGCTGATGGGCACCAGCAACATGGCCAGCAGGATGGCGTCATCCAACGGCTCGCCCGAGGCCACACGCCGATCCAACGCCTCGGCGAAGGCGTAGAAGGTGCGCTCCCCATCCTTCCCGAGCTGCTTCAGGTACGCATCCACCGGCGGCAGGAGGATCTTCAGCGCATCCAGCGCGGACAGCAGCTTGAGGCTGGGCGCCGCCACCCCGGTGCGGATGAGCCGGAACGTCTCCTCCAGCAGCCGCGCGGGGGCGCAGCGCGGCAGATCCTCCACCGCGCCCTCCATCGCCGCGTACGTGCGCGACTCGATGTCGAAGCCCAGCTTGCTCGCGAAGCGCACCGCCCGGAGCATGCGCACCGGATCCTCGCGCATGCGGATCTCCGGGTCGCCAATGGTGCGGATGTACTGCTCGTCCAAGTCCCTCCGGCCCCGGACGTAGTCAATCACCCGGCCCTCGGTGACGTCGTAGAACAGGCCGTTGATGGTGAAGTCGCGGCGGCGCGCATCCTGCTCGGCGGTGCCGAACACGTTGTCGTGGGTGATGAGCAGATCCTCATCCCCGTTGCCGTTGCCGTTCTCGGCCCCCTCCTCCTCGGGGCTGGTCTCCATCAGCTCCGTCGGGTTGGCGCGGAAGGTGGAGACCTCGATGATCTTCCCACCCTTGAAGTAGACGTGCGCCAGCCGGAACCGCCGGCCGATGAGGCGGCAGTTGCGGAAGGTGGCGCGCACCTCGCCCGGGTGGGCGCTGGTGGCCACGTCGAAGTCCTTTGGCTTGCGCTTGAGCAGCAAGTCCCGCACGCACCCGCCCACCAGGTACGCCTGGTGGCCATGCGCGTGCAGCCGGAGCACCACCTTGAGGGCATCCGGGTCCAGCTCCCGAGGATCGATCTCGGCGGGCTCACCCGAGCGGGTGGTGGTAGGGGCCACCAGCTCTGGCTCGGGGGTGGTGGGCTCCGGGGCAATGAGCTCGGGAGGGGGCTCCACGGGTTCGGCTCGGGGCTCGGGGGGTTCGGTGGGCAGTGGCAGATCCAGCGGATCCGGCTGCAACTCCATATCGGTGGACATCTGAGGGACCTCGCTCGCACCCTCGGGGACCGGCCGAGCCTCGGACGAGGCTGCCTCGCGCGCGTCTTCGGGCGCAGGTTCTGGCGGTCCGCCGGCAGGCGGCGTTTCAATTGAATCTCGCGTCATCGCGTATCGACGCCCCAACCTTGGGACTTCGGGGCAGCCGTCTATACCGCATCCTCCCCCGAGGGGAGTAGCGCAGGAAGACATTGTTAAGGGGGCCCAGGCCCGCTGGGTCCCCCTACCTGGCCCACCTGCTGCGCTCGGAGGGGAAGCCTCCCCGCCTGCTCATCCAGGGGGCGCGGCGGCCTCCGCGGGGGCGACCGGGAGGGTGAGGTGGAAGGTGGTGCCCTGGCCGGGCGTGCTCTCCACGGTGAGGGTGCCGCCCAGCGACTGGATGATGCTGAGGCACACCGCCAGCCCCAGCCCCGTGCCCTCCCCCACCGGCTTGGTGGTGAAGAAGGGATCGAAGATGCGCTCCAGGTTCTCTGGGGGAATGCCACACCCGGTGTCGCTCACGTCCACCGTCACCCGGTCCGGCGCGCTGAGCCGGGCCGTCACCCGCACCTCGTTGCGCGCTGGGTTGCCAGGGCTGATGGCCTGGGCGCCGTTGACGATCAGGTTGAGGAACACCTGCCCCAGCCGCGTCGCGTTGCCATGGATCCGCGGCACCCCGGCCACCTGTTGCACCAGCCGCGCCCGATCCTTCAGCTCGTGCGAGGCCATCTTCGCGACGTCTCGCAGCACCTCGGCCACATCCACCGGCCCGGTGCTCTCGTCGTCCGCCCGCGCCAGCGTCTTGAGATCCTGCGCGATGAAGTGCACCCGCTCGGCCCCGTCGCGCGCCTCCTCGAGCGCCTGGAGCAGATCCCTCCGCTCCTGCTCGGAGAAGCTGCGCTGGGCGTGGTTCAGCTCTCCGTGGATATACGCCAGGTTGCTGATCACCGCGACCAGCGGGTTGTTGATCTCGTGCCCCACGCTGGCCGCCGTGCGCCCGAGCGACACCAGCCGGTCCGAGAGCATGAGCCGCGACTGAGACACCTTGAGCTCCTGGGCCATCTGGTTGAAGCCCCGCGCCAGGGTGGTGAACTCGTCCCGGCGAGTCTCCGGCAGCTTGTGCTGGAGCTCGCCCCGGCCAATGCGCTCGGCGCCCGCGAGCAGCTCCCGGAGCTGGCGGCTCATGGGCAGCAGGATGGTCAACGCCACCGAGAGCAGCACGCACAGCGCGGCCAGCGGCGCGAGGATCGCCAGCAGCTCGCCGGTGCGAATCCCCCGGTCCGACAGCCGCTCCAGCTCCTGGAGATCCTCCTGCTGCATCTCCAGCGCCGCCTGCAGGAGCGGCTCCACGCTGCGCCCGAACTCGAAGATGCTCAGCTGCGGATGCGCTCCATCCGAGCCGATGCCCGAGGGCAGCCGGGCGACCCGCCCCTCGGCGTGCTGGGCCCAGAGCCGCAGCTCCTGCGACAGCCGCTCGATGTGCTTCTTCTCCCTGTCCCGAGACTCGCCTGACCAATGCTCCTTCTGGTCCGTGAGCTCGCGGAGCCGGGCGAGCTGCACCTCCATCTTCCGCTGATATCCACCCAGGACGGCCTCGGGCAGAGCGCCCGAGCCATGCACCCGCTGCAGATCCGACAGGAACACCAGCGCGTCGCCGCGCAGCTGGCTGTAGAGGTAGCGCTGCTCCTGGCTGCCGAGCGCCCAGTCCCGCATGAGCCTCCCCCGGGCCGCGAACTGGTGGAGCGCGGCGCCCAGTCCTCCCACCAGGCCCACTGCCACCACCAGCAACACCAGCACCTTGCCCCGGATCGTCATCACTACAGGTGCTCCTCCAACCGGGTCCCTGGCCTGGGGAGCACAAGGCCTGACCCTTGTCTCCTGATAACTCACTTCCCGGTATCTTCGTGTGAAATGAGACAAACAGGCAATAACAGAAATAAACGCTCAACCCGAGTGTGCCGTGTAACACGCTGGGTGTGGCGCAGCGCGCCGCAGCGCGCCGTGAGGGCGCCCGTGGCCAGGCTCGGGGTTCGGGGTTCGGGTCGAGGCGTGGGGCTCGCGCTACTTCTTCCGGTCCTTGTGGGTCCTCGGAAGCGCGTGGGAGATGAGGGCCACGTAGTCCACCGCCTGGGCGCGAGGAGGCGCGGGCGGGGTGCCCAGCGCGGCCAGACGCTTGGTGAAGGCGGCGATGATGTCCGGCACCGGGCGGATGGCCTGGATGATGCCGTTGGGCCCGTCCAACGCCTGGGAGAGCGCCAGCGCGGCCTGCTGCAGCGGCAGGCCCCGGCGGATCAGATCCTGGAACGAGTTGGACAGGGTGATGATGTTGTGCCCCGCCGTCTGCACCATCTCCACGGCGATCTTGATCACCTGGGGCGCGGTGAGGTGGCCGTCCGCCAGCAGCACCAGCGCGGCCTGGAAGTAGTTGAAGATGGGCACCACCCGAGGGCCGTAGGGCGCGAAGTGCGCCGGCGGCGTCAGCCGATCCAGGTGGATGAAGATGCGCCGCACCGGATCGGCAATAGGGATGCGCTTCCACGAGCTGCGCACGCGCTCGGCGTCATCCGGGTATACGCCGCCCGCCTCCAGCACCTGGGTGAGCACGCGCTCGTCCACGCGCCCGGCAATCAAGTCCGCGTAGAGCGAGTAGATGAACGCATCCGCCTCCGCGTCGTCCCCGAAGAGCACCTCCTCGGCCTCGACGGGGGCGCTCACGCGGCTCTCGAGGATGGCGGGCAGCTTGTAGCCCACCTGCCCTCGCAGCGCCCGGAAGCGCCCGCGCAGCAGGTTGCCCACGTTGTCCTTGAGGACGAACTCGTCCCACTTCACCCCGTCCAGCTTGAGCTTCTCCTCCAGCACCGTGCGCATCTGCTTGGGGCTGCCGGAGACGATGCACAGCCGCGAGTCCCCGTTGGCCGCCAGCTCGCGGATGAGCGCCGAGGCCCCGGGCACGGCCACCTTCTCGTGGGCCTTCTGGAACGCCGTGCGCACCAGGTCCCTGAACGAGTCGAAGTCCGTGCGCAGGTACGTCTTGTCGAGATCCCACCGGTAGATGCGCCGCGGCGGCCGGGGATCGATCCGGTCCGGCAGGCTCACCGCGGCAGGCCTTCCTGGATGGAGGTGCCCAGCTGATGCGCCACCGCCTTGGCGGCCACCTTGCCGGCGTTGGCGATGGCGCGAGCCTTCGAGCGCCCATGCGCCTTGATGAAGATCCGATCGAAGCCGAGGATCGGCGCGCCGCCGTACTGCTCCCAGTCGGTGATGTCCTTGATGCGCTGAATCCCGCTGGAGAGCATGGCCAGGCCCGCGCGCCAGCGCAGCTTCTCCTTGTAGGCGTAGCGGGCCAGCTCCACCACCGTCTCGTGGACGCCCTCCAGCATCTTCAGGCACACGTTGCCCACGAAGCCGTCGGTGACGATGACGTCCACCGTGCCCTTGGGGATGTCCACGCCCTCCACGTTGCCCACGAAGTGGATCCCCTCCATGGAGGACAGCTTCGAGTGCGCCTCCACCACGCGCGGCGGCCCCTTCTGGGGCTCCACGCCGTTGGAGAGCAGGGCCACCTTGGGGCGCTCGTTGCGGGAGATGATGCGCGCGTACGCCGAGCCCATCACCGCGAACGTCACCAGATCCTCCGCCGTGGCCTCCACCGTGGCCCCCACGTCGAGGATGAGCGAGAACGGATCCTCCTTCTCACCGCGAGTGCCGCGCGTGGGGTACACCGCCGCCAGCGCGGCCCGGCGCACGCCCGGAATCAGCTTGAAGTGCCGCGCGCACGCCAGCACCCCCGCGCCCGTGTTGCCCGCGGAGACCAGGGCCTGGGCCTCGCCCTCGGCCACCAGCTGGGCGGCCACCGCCACCGAGGCGTGCTTCTTGCGCGCCAGCGCCTCGCCCGGCTTCTCGTCCATGCCGACGAACTCGGCGGTGTGCTGCACGGAGATCTTCTCGGCGCGGTGCTTGGTATCCGCCAGTGCCGCGTCAATCAGCTCGCGGTCCCCCACCAGCAGCGCGTGGATGTGGGGTGCCTCCAGGGAGAGCTGCGCGGCCCCGCGCACCACTTCCTCGGGGCCGTGATCACTGCCCATCACATCGAAGGCAATCGTGACGTCCTTGAGCTCCTGCGAGGTCCCCGCCATAACCCCCATCTTACGAGCTTTGCCCGACACTCGCGCCCGGCAATCGCATGCGAGCCGCCAGGCCCAGGGCCAGGAGCGCGCCCACCGCCATCATCGCCGCCGCCGTCCCGTAGGGCACCCCGGGCCCGAAGCCCGTGAAGAGCCACCCGCCCAGCGCCGGGCCGAGGATGCGCCCCAGCGAGCCAAAGGCCTGATAGCTACCCAACACAGCGCCCAGCCGATCGGGCGGGGCCTGCAGGGACACCAGGGAGGACAGGGCCGGGTTGGCGCAGGCCGAGCCCACCGCGAGCGTCCCCATCACCGGGAAGAGCCACCCGTACCCGGGCACCAGCGGCAGCAGGGCCAGCCCCACGCCCGTCACCGCGAAGCCCACCACCAGCAGCCAGCCCTCTCGCACCGGCTGGTAGCCCTGCTCGGAGCGGCGCCCAGGCGGGAGGAGCCGGGGGATCAGCCCTCCCTGGAGGGCGGCGGACACCACCCCCACCAGGGCGAACAGCCCGCCGGTGCGCATGCTGGCCTCGGCCAGCTCATGAGGGGTGGCATGGGCGGCGAGGAAGAACAGGCCCCCCTCCAGCGGCACCGGCCCCACCGAGAGGAAGCGCGAGAGCAGGTACACCGAGAAGGTGCCCTCCATCTGCGCGAAGGCCGTGGTGAACACGAGGATGAGGATGAGGCACACCCCCACCACGGGCAGCCTCAGCGCGAGCGCCGCCCCCTTCATGGAGCGCGTGGAGGCGGTGGAGTCACTGCCCGGAACTCGGGACTCGGCCAGGAACAGGAAGGTGAACAGCAGGTTGAGCGCCGACAGCACCGCGGCGAACAGGCCGATGTAGAGGTTGCCGCCCCAGGCGCCCAGGAAGCCTCCCAGCGCCGGGCCCAGCACGAAGCCCAGGCCGAACGCCGCGCCGATGAGGCCCATGCCTCTGGCGCGCTCCTCCGGCCGGGTGACGTCCGCCACATACGCCTGCGCGGTGGAGATGTTGCCGCCGCTGGCCCCGTCGATGACGCGGGACAGGAAGAGCAGCGGCAGCGAGTGGGCGAAGGCGAACAGCACGTAGCCCACCATCGAGCCCGCAAGGCTCAGCAGCAGCACGGGCCGCCGGCCATACCGGTCCGACAGCCGCCCCAGCACCGGGGCGAACACCAGCTGCAGCAGCGAGTACACGGAGAGCAGCAGCCCCACCGAGAACGGTGAGGCGCCGAACTTCACCCCGTACACTCCGAGCTGCGGGATGAGGATCCCAAAGCCGATGAGATCCAACGCGACGATGCCAAAGACGACGCGCAGTGAGGCGCGCCGTACGCTCCCCTCCTCCATACTCCCCCGCTTACCGCGACGACGACTCGCTTGCCTGGACGTCGCGGTTGGCGGTGTCCCGCTCGATGCAGCCCTTGGTGAGTGTGTACTGGTAGGTGCCCAGCTCGTCTCGCCAGTACTCACCCTCGTACGGCCAATAGAGCTGATCATCCGCCACCGCCACCGTGAACCGGTACTTCTTGACGATGGCCGTGCGGCCACCCGCCTTGAGCTGCTCCTCGAGGAACTCCTTCTCCTTCGTCGTGGTCTCGAACTTGATGCGCAGGCCGTTGGCCAGCAGCTGCTTGAGGGCGATCAGCTCCGTCTCCAGCTTGCCCTTGGACATGATGCCGGCCTTCTCGATCAGGGCGGTGCGCTGCTCCTTCAGGCCCTCGAGCAGCTCCTTGGAGAGCTCCGAGTACTTGAAGGTGTCGCCCTTGCTCGAGAACGCATCCATCTCGTCCTCCAGCTCGAGGATGGAGTCGTTGGTCTTCTTCAGATCCTGATCCGTGAGGGCCAGCCGGAGGATGCGCTCGAGGATGATGTCCGTGCCGTTCTTCTCCGAGCCCTGCTTGTTCTTCTTCTGCACGTCGGCGAGCACGCTGTAGTACTCGCTGGCCGCCATGTTCTTCTTCACCAGCGCCTCCAGCTCGTCGTGCACCGGCAGGTAGGTGTGCTCGAAGTCCTGGAGGATGAGGGAGGACTCGCGGTAGCGGCAGTTCTCGTAATAGATGACCGCCTTGAGGATGAGCGCCTCCGGGAAGTACTCCTCGCGGAAGAAGGGCGAGGACAACGTGATCAGGTTGCCCAGCGCCTGCTCGTACTGGCCCACGCGGTAGTTGGCCCAGCTGGACTCGAAGAGCGACTCGAGCCACTGGTTGGTGCCGCGCTCGATCTTCCCGAAGTAGAAGATGGCGTAGCGGTTCTGCTGCATGCCGTAGTGCGTGCGCGCCAGCTGCATGAAGGCCAGCTCCCGCAGGGACTCATCCAGGCTGGCCTGCTCGGCCGTCTTGCCGCCGCCGGGGCGGGTCAGCCGGATGACCTCCTTCATGTCCTCGATGGAGGCCACCATGTTGGTGTCCCCGCGCCGCGCGTCCGCGCTCTTCACCTTGCTGCCATCGCGGAAGTACGCCAGGCCCTCGAGGAACTTGGTGCGCGGGTAGAACGGATCCGTGTGAGGGATGAGCGTGGCCAGCCGCTTGACCTCCTCGAAGCTCTTGTCCGCCTGGTCCGCCTGCCCCACCTGATCCAGCGCCTTGCCACGCACGAAGTGGTAGCGCGCCAGCAGGTAGTGGAACTCGCTGCGGAACTTCTCGGGGAACTCGTAGTTGGCGTAGCGGGCGATCTCGTCGAGGATGACCGTCTCGTTCTTCGTCTTGCGGCTGATGAAGAAGAGCCACTCCAGGCTCGTCTTGAAGAACTTCGTCTGCGGCCCCACCGCGAGGATCTTCGAGAACTCGCCGAGCGACGAGTGGTACAGGCCCATGCGGTACAGGGCCTTGGCCACCACGTAGCGCGCCTCCACCTGGAGGCCCGCCAGCTTCGGGTCCTTGATGATCTCGTAGCCGGCCATGGCGGCCTGCTCGTACTGATCGTTCTTGAAGAGCGACACGGCCACGTCCAGCCGCTGGCGATCCGCCGTCTTGCCGGACACGTCCACCGCGTCGAACGTCATCGTGGGCGCGGTGCCCTTGCTGGAGTCCCCGGTGAGATCCAACCCGAGGCCGCCGGCGGGCTGCTCCGCGGGCGCGGGCGTGGTGGGCGCCGGAACAGGGTTGGGAGCCGTGGCGGGCGAGGGCGCGGGCGCCTCGGTGCCGGAGCTGCCGCTGGTGGCGGCGGGGGTGTTCGCCGGCGCGGGCGTGGGCGCCGTCAGCGGCGAGGTCTCCGTGGCGGAGGTGTCCTCGTCAGCGCCCTTCTTGCCGTGCTTCTTCTTCTTGGAGGAGGCGGTGGTGCTCTTCCCGCCACGCTTCTTCTTCTTCGAGGAGCTGGACGAGTCGAGGCCCTCGAAGCTCTGGGCCGGAGACGGCATGGCCCAGAAGAGTGCGAGCCCGAGGAGCGCGAAGCGGAGGAGTCGAAGAGAACGGATCATGACTCGGGAAGAGCGGTGGGGAGGAAGAAGGAGAAGCCCAGCTCGAACATGAGCTGGTTGCGCAGGGAGGTATCAGTCCCCTGGAGCTTTTCCACGTAGATGAGATCCCTCACCTCCGTGCGCAAGGTCATGTAGTGATTGAAGAAGAAGCGGAAGCCGAGGCCCACGTTGCCGCCCGGGGTCATCTGCGTGCTCGGTCCCTTGTACTGGACCAACGAGGCGCCCAGCACCCCGTACATGTCGAAGTGGGCGAACTTCTCGGCCATCAGGGAGATCTTCCCGTAGATGGGCGACCACTGAGCGTCGAGCCCCGCCATCAGCTTGAGCTGGCCGGGGGCGGTGCCGTCGATCTCCGCGAACGTGGGCGCGCGGCAGCCACGCCCCGCTCCCTCGTCGAGCGTGCAGATCTGCGCCGCGCCGGACACGCTGTTCAGGGCGTAGCCGGCGCGCAGGCCAAACCCGAGCGTCTCCCAGGGGTAATAGGTCACCGTGGTGCCCAGGATGTACTTCCTGAAGAACGCATCCCGGATGGAGACGGTGGCCGAAGGGCTGATCTCCAAGCGGTGCCTCTTGAGGAACAGGTGCCCGGAGACAGGGCGGATGCGCTCGCGCAGAGGGCCCAGCGCGTCCTTGTCCACCTCGGAGACGTCACCGGCTTCGGACTCGGAGGAAGAGGTTTGGGCTGGCGTGGGGTCAGCCGAGGGAGCCTTGGGCTTGTCGGACTTGGCGGACTGGGCCAGCGCCACCATGGGCAGCAGGCAGCAGGCCAGAAACAGGCGAAGGGTTCTCATCACTCGCTCTCCCGTCCGGTGGAGCGCAAGGGGAAGAACACCGAGATACCGGCATTGATCGTCATGACGTTCTGCAGGGCGCCCTTGCTGGTGCCCAGCGGCTGATCCACATACGAGGTATTGATGAGCGAGGTGTTCACGGCCAGGAAGTCCTTGGCCACGAAGCGCAGGCCCACGCCGACATCGGCGCCAACGTTGAGGCCACGGCCCGGCAGCGCTGACGTCTCGGTATGCACCGCCCCCAGGCCGCCCAGCAGGTAGCCGTCGAAGTGGAGGATGGAGTTGAGGAAGGCCACCTTGCCATAGAGCGGGCTCCACTCCGCGTCCGCCATGGCGGACCACTCGGGCACCGAGTGGAAGATGCGGCCGTGGAAGACGCTCTTGGCGGTGCGCACATCTTCCGAGGGCACCACCTGGAACGCCGAGCCGCGCACGGCCACCGCCAGCGAGTCCGCGACGTAGTAGGCCGCGTGCACCGTCGCGCCCAGCTTGGAGTAGTAGGGATCATTGACGGAGAAGGTCACCTCGGGGGTGATCTCGAAGCGTCCCTTCTTCAGGTAGACCTTGCGCTGGACACTCTTGACGCGATCTTCCTGGGTGATGTCCGCGGGCGGCTCCGCGGCGCTTGGCGGAGGGGCCGCCGGAGCAGCCTTGGTGGTGGCCGCGGTGGGAGGTGGCGCGGCGGGGGTGGGAGTCTCAGTGGTGGTATCGGGCTTCTGTTCCTCGGTCTTGTTGGCGTCTTCGCCCGTCAGATCGAGCCCCATTCCTTGGCCGGTCTGGGCGAGCGCCAGCGCGGGCCAGAGGCACAGCGCGAGCAGAGTTGCCTGGAGGCGATTCACTTCCGGAGGCTCCATGGTGGAGGGGCGATCATCCGCCCGCGAATGTTCGCAGTATCGAAGGCCCGGCCATCCTACGCATTCCTCTTCGCCACCATCAACGCAATCCACGCATGGCTGCCCAGCAGCCACGTCCGTGTCCCGGTGAAAAATTTCGCTCCGGACACTCGGCGCACGAGCGCGTTGGCAGCCCTCCTCCCTGTGCTACGCTCGAAGCCACCGCTGTTCTCCCTACGAGGTCCATTGCGATCATGTCATCACGTCTTGCGGTGCTGCTGAGTACCGTCCTGCTCGCCTCCGGCTGCCAGGTCACCTCCGATCTGGGCGTGACGTGCTTCCTGAACAAGAAGCAGCTGAAGTTTGAAGCGAATGGCGACCCCACCTACCGCAAGGACAAGGACGGCAACGTCATCAAGGACAAGTACGGCAGGCCGGTCCAGGATTACGATGTCGTCAACATCCTCGAGCGCGAGTTGACGCCGGGGCAGGACTACATCTCCTTCGGTGTCCCGGACTGCGAGGATCAGATCTGCGTCAGGGATGCCGATTCCCCGCCCAACCCCGACTACGATCCCAAAACCACCGCGCCTCCGGAGAAGCAAAATGCCCCGGCGCTGGGCTACTGCACCACCCCCTGTGTGCAGGGCTCGAGCGCCTCGGCCTGTGAGGTGACGGATTCCAGCGTGGCCAGCGAGCTGAAGAGCCGGATGGACTGCCGCTCCCTGCTCCTGGATCAGGCCACCCTGGACAAGCTCCGGGCAGACGATCCCGCCACCTACCAGTCCACCTTCGGGGACACCTCCTCCCCCTTCTTCTGCGCGGGCAAGCCTGTGGCGGCGACGGGCGGCTGAGCCTCTTTCGCAACCTCGATAGACCTTTTCCGGGCCCCATTCGTCATAGGCAGGGCCCGCTGCTTTCCAAGGAGCCCTGCCATGAACAAGACCTTCACTTTCCTGGCCCTGGCCGGCGCACTCGCGCTCGTGGCCCTGGTGCTGGGCATGCCCCGCGTGGTGTCCCCTCCCCCGCCGCCGCAGCCCCACATCGCCACCCCGGTCCCTGTCCCCCCGCCGCCTCCCACCCCTCCGCCTCCGGCCAGCACCTCGCAGGGCTCGCTGACGATGACGAGCCGGCTGAGCCACCCCTACATCACCCCGGGCAGCTCGGATGTGTTCGTCACGGTGGACATAACGGGGGCGCAGGTGCCGGGCTCGCGGCGCAGCCCGGTGAACCTGGCGCTGGTGATTGACCGCTCGGGCTCCATGAACGGCTACAAGCTGGCGCAGGCGAAACAGGCGGCGCGGCAGCTGGTGGGGATGCTGCAGGAGGAGGATCGGCTGGCCATCGTCCACTACGGCTCGGACGTGAAGAGCCTGCCGAGCATGGCGGCCACCTCCGCCAACCGGGCGCGGATGCTGCAATACATCGACGGCATCTGGGACGAGGGCGGCACCAACATCAGCGCGGGCCTGACGACGGGGCAGCACCAGGTGAACACCGCGCGGAGCCAGTACCAGGTCAACCGCATCATCCTCATCAGCGACGGGCAGCCCACCGAGGGCATCACCGATGAGGAGGGCCTGAAGCGTGTGGTGAAGAACATCCGCGCCGAGGGCGTGACGGTGAGCTCCATCGGCGTGGGCACGGACTTCAACGAGGACCTGATGCAGGCGTTCGCCGAGTACGGCGCGGGCGCGTACGGCTTCCTGGCGGACGCGGGCAAGCTGGCCAGCATCTTCCAGAAGGATCTGCAGCAGGCCACCACGCAGGTGGCGCGCAACGTGGAGCTGTCCTTCGAGCTGCCCGAGGGCGTGACGCTGGGCGAGGTGTTGGGCTACCAGGCGCACCAGGCCGGGCGCACCGTGCGCGTGGCGATGCCGGACTTCTCGGCGAGCCAGACGGAGCGCGTGGTGGCGCGGGTGACGGTGATGGGCTCGTCCGTGGGGCAGGCGGTGAACGTGACGGGGCTGAAGCTGACGTACACGGATCTGCTGAAGGACGGGACGGTGGAGAGCACGGCGAGCCTGTCGGCGATGGTGACGGACCACCGCGAGGAGGTGCTGGCCAAGCAGGACAAGGAGGCCACGGTGTACGCGGCGCGGGCTCGCAGCGCGGCCAATCTCCAGAAGGCGGCGGAGGCGCTGAAGGTGGGCCGTCGCGACGAGGCCCGGCAGCTCATCCAGCAGAATCAGGCCATGTTCGATGATGTGGCCTCGGTGGCGGGGGCTCCGGCGGTGGCCGCGGACAAGGCCGAGCAGCAGGCGGCCTATGAGGAGTACGAGCAGGCGCGGGGCGAGGACGCGGTGAACACGGCGGTGAAGCGCTCGAAGGCGAAGGCGCTCAAGGACTTTGGGCGCCTGGGCTCGACGTACTGAGGCGGGACAGGGCTTTTCCAGGCAGGCACACCTCCGAGGGCTCCGCTGGCAACGGCGGGGCTCTTGGTGTTTGCAAGGCACTGCGCGCGCTTCTGGGTTGACCGATGGAATCCCCCCGCCCTATCTCCGCGTTCCTCCTGCCTCTCGGTGGGAGAGCGCACAGGAGGCGCGACACGGCATGGCGAGCGCGGACACCCCTTGGGTCGGGGTCATCATGGGCGGCAAGAGCGACCTCGAGTACCTGCGCCCGGCGATCGACATCCTCACCGAGCTGAGCATTCCCCACGAGGTGCGGGTGGTGTCGGCGCACCGCACGCCGGACTGGATGATGGAGTACGCATCCACGGCGGAGGCGCGGGGGCTGTCGGTCATCATCGCGGCGGCGGGAGGCGCGGCCCACCTGCCCGGCATGGTGGCGAGCAAGACGCTGCTGCCCGTGCTCGGAGTGCCCATGCCCACCACGGTGCTCAATGGGTTGGATGCCTTGATGTCCATTGTACAGATGCCCAAGGGCGTGCCGGTGGGGACGCAGGCCATCGGTAAGCCCGGGGCAGCGAACGCCGCGCTGCACGCCGCCTCCATTCTTGCCCTCAAGTATCCGGAGCTGCGGGCGCGGCTGGCCGCCTGGCGGCAGGCCCGCACCGATGAGGTGCTCCGGGATCGGGAGCTGTCATGAAGAGTGTCCTGCCAGGTGGAACCCTTGGCATTCTGGGCGGCGGGCAGCTGGGCCGGATGATGGCGTTGTCGGCGCGCACCCTGGGGTACCAGGTGCAGGCGCTGGATCCGGATCCAGCGTGCCCGGCCCGCTGGGTGGTGGACCAGTGCTACACGGCCGACTTCAGCGATGCGAAGGCCGCAGCCCAGCTCGCCCGGGCGTGCGATGTGGTGACGCTGGAGATCGAGAAGATCCCCCTCACGTCGCTGCGAGCCGCCGCCGAGCACGCCCCGCTGCGTCCCTCGGCCGCCGTGCTGGAGATGGTGCAGCACCGCGGCCGGCAGAAGGCGTGGCTGGCGAAGCATGGGTTTCCGCTGGGCCCCTGGCAGGAGCTGAACGGCGCCACCGAGCTGGGCACGGCCGTCGAGGCGCTGGGCGGCAGGTGCTTCGTGAAGTCCTGCGAGGGAGGTTACGACGGGCGCGGGCAGGTGCAGGTGAAGGCCGCCACGGAGGCGTCCCAGGCATGGCGAGAGCTGGGCGAGCGCGCGGTGGTGGCGGAGGCCGCCCTGGAGCTGCAGGCGGAGCTGTCCGTGCTGGTGGCTCGCAGCCCACGGGGTGAGACGGTGGTGTACCCGCCCGCCTACAACCACCACGAGGAGCGCATCCTCGCGTGGTCGCTGCTGCCCGGCCCGCTGCCGCTGGAAGTGACTGTGCGGGCCGCGGAGATCGCTCGCGACATGGCGAATGCGCTCCAGATCGAAGGGCTGCTGGTGGTGGAGATGTTCCTGCTGAAGGACGGGCGGCTGCTGGTGAACGAGCTGGCCCCGCGTCCGCACAACAGCTTCCACGCCACGGAGGTGGCCTGCCTCACGAGCCAGTTCGAGCAGGCGGTGCGCGCGGTGTGCAACCTGCCGCTCGGCTCGGTGGAGGTGGTGCGCCCGGCGGCCATCGTGAACCTGCTGGGAGACTTGTGGCTGCGCGAGGGCGGTCCCCGCTTCGAGCAGGTGCTGGCAATGCCGGGCGTCCGGCTGCACCTCTACGGCAAGAGAGACGCGCGCAAGGGCCGGAAGATGGGGCACCTGTCCGCGGTGGGAATCACCCCCGAGGATGCGCTGGCGCGGGTGAAGGCGGCCTCCCAGGCGCTGGGGATCTGACGCCATGAAGACGAACGCCGCCCGGCTGCTGGACACGCTGGGCATCCAGTACGAGCTGCGCGAGTACGAGGTGGATCTGGAGGATCTGTCCGCCGAGACGGTCGCCGCGAAGGTGGGGCTGCCGGCGGAGCAGGTCTTCAAGACGCTGGTGGCGCGGGGAGACAGAACGGGCGTGCTGATGGCGGTGGTAGCGGGCGATGCGGAGCTGGATCTGAAGGCGCTGGCGAAGCTGAGCGGGGACCGGAAGGTGGACACGGTGGCCCTCAAGGAGCTTCAGCCGCTCACGGGCTTCATCCGCGGAGGAGTGACGGCCATCGGCGGCAAGAAGGAGTACCCCGTCTTCGCGGACGAGACAGTGGAGCTGTTCGACGTCATCTCCGTGTCCGCGGGCGTCCGAGGGACACAGATCATCATCGCCCCGGCGGACTACCTGAAGGTGACAAAGGCCAAGGTGGGCCCCATCTCCCGCCCCAAGGGCTGAACGTTCAGTCCTTCGCCGCGTTCGGAGTGAAGAACACCTTGCCGGACGTCATGTCCGAGGCGGCAATGCGCAGCGCCTCTCCCGCGGACTCCAGCGGCAGCCTCGCGCGGACGGGGACCTCGAAGTCCTTGCCCAGCAGCGTGGGCACTCCCATCAGCGCGCGGAGCTGATCCTTGCCGAAGCTTCCTTTGAAGAACTCCGGCAGCCAGAAGCCCTCGATCTTCTTCTGGTGGAAGACGAACTCTCTCGGGTGGATGCGGCAGTCCTGCTCGGAGAGGCTCCCGTAGACGATGACGGTGCCTCCATCCACCAGCGCTTGCATCAGGCTCCCCGTCATTGGCCCCGCCACTGGATCGAAGGCCAGCGACACGCCCAGCTCGTGACATCTGAGCCGCAGCCGCTCGTCGAACTCCGGCTCGCTGCTGTTCACCACGTGCTCGGCCCCGAGCTTGCGCAGCAGCTCCTCCTGCTCGGCCCGGCGGACCACGTTCACCAGGGGGAGCTTCTCCTTGCGCGCCAGCTTCTGCAGCATGCGCCCCAGCGTGCTCGCCGCCGCGCTCTGCACCAGCGCCCGGTGCTTGCCCCGACGCGCCAGCTCCATCAACGCCCAGGCCGAGACTGGGTTGACGAAGAAGCCAGCTCCCTGCTCGTCGCTCATGCGTGGCAGCAGGGGAAGGCACTGCATCAGGGGCACCACCACGTACTCGGCCCACGTCCCGTCCGTGGTCGGGGCTGGCACACACCCCACCCGCCGCCCCACCAGCAGCCGCCCCGCAAGGCTCCCCGCCGCCACCACCGTCCCGCTGCCCTCGAAGCCTGGCACCGCGGGCAGCGGCTTCTTCACTCCATAGAGTCCTCGAACGAACAACAGATCCGAGGGGTTGATGGAGGCGGCCGCCACTCTCACCAGCACCTGGCCTGGCGCGGGTTTGGGGACCGGCATCTCCGTCACCTGCAGCGACTCGGGCCGACCGTCGTAGGCCGTCAGGCGCAGCGCTCGCATGGTCTCGGGAAGGGCGGAGGTCGTCATCGACAGACCGTTTTATTCGGCCATGCGTTCCAGCGGGAACCTTTCTCTCGCCCGCTGTGTCGGAGTTCCCGATGTCCGCCACTGTCCTGCAGCTGCATCACCGCGAAGTGTTCGAGCGAAACGTCTCCCGAGCGCTGGCCGCCGGGGCTGGAGCGGGCCTGTTGCACCTGGCCACCCTGAAGATCGGGTTGGCGCTGCCGCTGGCCTACCTCGTCATCGCCGGAACGGTGCTGGCCGTGGCCAGGGGCGACAAGTGGGACCGGCTCCTGCTGTCGGGCCTGGGAGTGCTGCTGCCCGCCCTGCCCTATGCCATGGGGATGGCGCCCGCGTGGACGGCGGGCCTGAGTGCCGCGGCGGCTGGCGCCCTGCTCGTTCGCGCCCACCTCAATGAGCGCGGCGAGGAGAGCCAGGTGGGCGAGCGCCGCCCCACCTTCATCAATTACCTGCTGGGCGCGGGCCTATGCACCGGGCTCACCCTGGGGGGCGTGGAGGTGGCTCGCATCCTCGCGACTCGGATGGCGGAGCTGGCGACGCCGGTGATGCTCGGCGCGAGCGTGGCGGGTGCGATCGTGGGCCTGTTCGTGGGGCTCAGCTCCGTGGCCGCGCACCTGGCGCTCGCCTCGGATCCCGTGGAAGCCCGCTGCGAGGAGCTGCTGCCCCGGCTCTCGGGCGACTTCCATACCCTGGCCCAGCGCGCGTTGACGCTCTATCGGCAGTGCGGCCAGTCGCTGGCGCAGCTCCCCCGCGAGCCCGCCCGCGAGGAGCTGGCCAGGACGCTGTCCCGCATGACGCGCGATGCCGTGGAGCTGGCTTCGGAGTGGGCGGGCGTGGAGGCCCAGCTCGAGGAGCGCGCCCAGACGGAGCTTCAGACGGAGCGTGAGGAGCTGCTCCGCGCCGCGAAGGCGAGCACCGACGTGGTGGCCCGCCGGCAGCTCGAGTCCGCAGCCGCCTCGCTGAGCGAGGAGATCGAGCGCCTGGGAGAGCTCAAGCAGCGCCGGGAGCGAATCCTGGCGCGGCTCCGGGCGCAGGTGGCGCAGTTGGACCGGGCGCGTGTGGCGCTGCTGTCGCTGCGCAGCGGGCATGCGCAGATGAAGGCCGCGGAGCTGTCGGCGATGACTCGGCGCTTCCGGGCGCTCTCTTCGTCCCAGCTCGAGGAGGGCCAGGCGATGGACGCGGTGGCCGCCCAGGCGACACTCGCCCAGACCGAGCCTCCCCCCATGGCGCCCACTCTGGAGCCGGTAGCTTCGGAGACCATGGCGCCCATCTCCCCTATCGCCGAGAGCACACCCGTGCCGCCCTCCCCGGTGAACGAGCGGGGCGCCTGAATTCCTGGCGTTCACTCCCGCTCCTGCTCAGGGAGAGTCTCCGGGCTCACCAGTGAGCCCGCAGCCAACGCCGAGGGTCAGCACAACCTGCTGAATCTCCTAGGTTCCAGCTACAGCACAAACAGGAATACCGCCTTCAGCCCGAACTCCCCTTGAGGAGCCGAGCGTGCGGCCGTTACCTCTGTGCCACGGGTTTTTTGCCTGGCGCTCACTCGCTCGGCGTGGGGCGGTCAGAGGGATCCGTTACATCTTCAAGGCATGAGCCTTCCCCTGACCAGCGGTGCCGCCGAGCCGCCTGCCTGGCTCTGGAACGGCGACGAACCTCGGATCGTCTCCGTGTTCCAGCCGATCGTGGATCTGATGACCGGAGAGGCCATTGGGTACGAGGTGCTCTCCCGCGGCGTGGGTCCCATCCAGGCCCCCCATGTGCTCTTCACCAAGGCGCGGGTGGAGGGCGTCACCTGGGAGTTGGAGCGAGCGTGCTGGACAGCGGCCGTCCGGCGCATCTCCCTGCTCCCGGCCGAGGACCGGCGCGTCCCCTTCTTCTTCAACGTGGGGCCGGACGTGCTGAGCGATCCCCGGTTCGGGGATGGCTCCACGCTGGAGCTGCTCGCGCGCCATGGCATGAGCCCCCGGCAGATCGTCCTGGAGATCACCGAGACGAGCGCCTTCGCGGACTGGGAGCAGCTCCAACGGCTCACGCGACAGTGCATGGGCCACGGCTTCGGCATCGCGCTGGATGACTTCGGCGCGGGGCACTCGGGGCTGGTGACGTTGGTGAACAGCGCGCCGCACTTCATCAAGCTGGATCAGGCCCTGGTGCGAGACATCCACCGGCACAGCTACCGGCAGCACCTGGTGAAGTCCCTGGTGGACTTCGCCTCCAGCGTGGACAGCACCCTGATCGCCGAGGGCGTGGAGACGTGGGAAGAGCTGAGCGTGCTGCTGCGGCTGGGCATCCGGCACGCCCAGGGGTTCCTGCTGGCGAGGCCGGCCAATGAGCCGCCTCGGCCCTCTCAGGAGTTCGAGCTGCGCCGCCGCGAGGCCATCCGCACGCTCCACTTCCAGAACGACGAGGATGACGAGACAGTGGGAGGCATCGTCATCCGCCGGCTGTGTGTGGACTCCGGGCTCACCACCGAGGAGTTGGACCGGTTCTTCCGCCGGACTCCCGGCCTGGACCACGTGGTGATCCTCGAGGAGGAGAAGCCCCGGGCGCTGGTGACCCGGCAGCACTTCTTCGCGAAGACGGCGGGGCCGTTCGGCTACCCGCTGCTGCAGAAAAAGCTCGCGGAGTTGGCGTCAAACGAGCAGCCGCTCGTGGTGGAGGACAACATGGCCATCACGGCGCTGGCGAAGGTGGCCATGGAGCGCCCACCCGAGTCCCTCTACGATCCTGTGGTGGTAATCGACGCGAAGGGGCGGTTCCTGGGCACGGTGACGATGAAGCAGCTCATCGCTCGCGCCACGGAGCTTGAGGTGCGCGCCGCCACGGGCGCCAACCCGCTCACGCACTTGCCGGGAAACCGGATGATCGAGCGGTGGATCCGGCAGGCGCTCCAGGGCTCGGAGTTCACGGTCATCTACGGCGATCTGGATCACTTCAAGGAGTACAACGATCGCTACGGCTTCCTGCAGGGGGACAAGCTCCTGCGGCTCACGGCGCGGGTGCTCTCGGAGAGCCTGCACCTGCTGCCGCGCGGCAGCCACCTGGGTCACGTGGGCGGAGATGACTTCGTGCTGGTGTGTCCGGACGCGGTGGAGCCTTCGACGCTCGAGGCCATCTGCCAGCGCTTCGACGAGGAGAAGCGCGCGCTGTTCGACGCGACGGATCTGGAGCGAGGCTGGTTCGAGGCCACGGACCGCAAGGGCACGAGCGTGGAGGTGCCGCCGGTGACGCTGAGCCTCGCGGTGCTGGACAGCCGGAAGATGGGAGGCCACGTGCACCCGGCGTCCCTGTCGGGGCTGGCGGCCTCGCTGAAGAAGAAGGTGAAGGAGCTGGCGGCCAGCACTCGCGCCAGCACCTTCATGTTCGAGCGCCGCGCACAGCCGTAAGGCTTCTGGCTCCAGCACCCGTGGCCCGATGAGAACTGCGAGCGCTGGAAGTCCGCGCCCAGGGAGGTAGAACCTCCCCCATGCGCGGTTGGCAGAAAGCCCTGTTCTGGAGCGCGGCCCTGGGCGTGCTGGGCACGGCACTCGTGCTCATGTTCCCGGACAGCTACCAGCAGGATGGCGGGCAGCACTACATGTTCGTCCGCTGGGCCTTCCTCAGGCCTCACTACTTCGTGAAGGTGTGGGCCCGCCCCCTCTTCGAGCTCGTCTACGCCTTGCCAGCACAGCTCGGCTATCCGGTGGCCAAGTTCGTCACCGTCTCCGTGTGCCTCGCCACCGGCTGGAACACCTTCCGGCTCGCCGAGGAGCAGGGGCTCTCGCGTCCCCACTTGAGCATCCCGCTCCTGTGGTTCCAGCCCTCGTGGCTGCTGCTGTGCTCGGAGCTGATGACCGAGCCCCTCTTCGCGCTTGCCTTCATCGTCGCGCTGCGGCTCCACCTCTCGGGACGGGTGAAGGCGGGCATCGCCGTGGCTTCGCTCCTGCCCCTGGCCCGGCCCGAAGGGTTCTTCCTCGGCATCCTGTGGGGCGTGTGGCTCCTGCTCGACCAGCGCGATCCCCGCCCCCTCTGGAGGCGACTGCCGTCCACGCTGCCGCTCGCCGCAGGTTGCGGGCTCTGGTGGATGGCCGCGTACCTCATCACCCGGAATCCTCTCTTCATCCTCCACGACTGGCCCCAGGAATGGCTCGCGACGAGCGGCGTCTATGGCACCGCTCCCTTCTGGAGCTATGCCCTCCGGCTCCCCGAGCTGCTCGGGCCGCTGCTCCTGTTTCCCTTCCTGCTCGGCCTGGGGGTGGTGCTCCTCCGCCGCCAGTTCCTGGAGGCCACCTCGGCCGTCCTCGTGCTCTTCCTGCTGCACTCGGTGTTCCGCACCTTCGGCCTGTTCGGCTCGGCGGGCTACCCGCGCTACTTCGTCTGTGTCTCCCCCGCCCTGGCGCTCATCACCCTCGCCGGCTGGAACGCCCTGGCCGACAGGCTCCCGCGGCAACGGTGGGTGGGCGCGCTGGGAGCGCTCGTGCTGCTCCCCTCCGCAATGGCCGCGCTCCTCTATGTCGACGCCGCGGAGTGGTCACGCGACGCATGGGCCGTGGATGCCACGGTGGCCCGCTTTCGCGAGGCCCCCCGCCCGGTGAGCCGCTTCTACGGCAGCCAGCGCTACATGTACGTCGCCTTCGACACTCCGGAGTTGAAGCCCCTGCTCAACGGAGACCGGGAGCACAACCTTCAGGTGCTGCGCGAGGCTCCTCCCGGAACGCTCGTCATGTGGGACGGAGACCGGGGCCCCGAGTGGCACCACCTGGAGTCCCAGGACATCGCGGCGCTGGGCTACACCCTGCTGCGCTCGGACTCCTACGTCCTCACGGGCAAGCTCCTCAGCCGCTCGCCCGGCCCTTGGTTCGACTACGGCTACGGCCCACTGGATGGGTACGGCTGGAACTGGCACGGCTTTGGCGGGCCCCGCTCCGTGCGCCTGTTCCTGCTCTACAAGGAGCGCTGAGGCTCAGGGGACGATGGGAATCGAGGACACGCCCTCGAACTCCACCGTGCTGCCCTTCGTCACGCCCACCGACTGGCACCACCCGCCGGCCACCTCCAGCACGAACTGGCTGGGCACTCCCACCGTGCGAGCGGTGAGCGTGCGTGGCTCGGCCCGCTCGACGATGCCCACCACCCGCTTCTGCGAGTTGATGAAGAGCATGTCCAGCGGGATCTGCGTGTTGCGCATCCAGAAGCTCTGCACCTCATCCTCGGGGAAGAGGAAGAGCATGCCCTTGCCGGGCGCCAGCTCCGTGCGCCACATCAACCCTCGGGTGCGCGTGTCGGGCGTGGCGGCCACCTCCACCTCCACCCGGTGCACTCCCCCAAAGGCGTCATGCAGGCGCACGAACGCATGCGGTAGCGGTGGCATCGCGTAGTCCTTCGCGGTCACATCCGCCACCGGAGCCGAGTGGGCGGGCGGCTTGCCCTCCGCCTCGGGCCGGCAGGCGAGCATCACCAGCAGGGCGGCGCCCAGGGCCTGAACAGGGGAGCGGCGCATGATCACGAGTTCAGCTGCTTGTTGAGGAGCTTCTCGGTCAGGTCCGGGCCCAGGCTGTCCGCCATGAGCTTCTCGACGACGCCCTCGAAGTCCGAGCGCTGGGTGTCGCTGTTGTAGATGAAGCGGATGCCCATGCCGGGCTCGTCTCCATCCGCCTTGGACCAGACCACCTCGCCCAGCAGCTCGAAGGGCGCCTCGCGCTGGGGCACGGTGAGCTTGAAGAGGAAGCGCGTGCCGATGGACAGCGGCTTCTTCGTCTTGATGAAGGTGCCACCCTTGGAGATGTTCTTCGTGTAGTCGGCAAAGAACGAATTGAGCTTCTTGTAGTCGACCTTCAGCTCAATGGGCAGTCGGGTCTGCTGGCGGTGTTCTTGACCGGTCTTCTGTTCGGGCATGCTGGTGGGGAGTATAGGGGAGCCTATGCGGCAAGTCCTGTGGTCCAGAGCCTCCGCCCTGCTGCGACGTCCAGCGGTGCTCATCGTGGTGGGTGTGCTGGCGCTCGGCGGCTCGGCGCTGGTGTTCCTCCCCCTCTTCGGGCTGCCGGGCTTCGAGCTGGGGCTGGCCCTCTCCATCGCCGTGGGGACACTCGGAGGCGGTGTGGGCATTGCCGCCGCCGCCCAGGAGCGCCGCATCCTCAGAAACGAAGAACCCCGGCTCAAGGAGCTCCCCCGCCCCGAGCGCCCAGGCCAGGCCACCGCCCTGGCGCTGGGCACCGCGCTGCTGCTGAACCTGGCGGTGCTCGTGCCCCCCTTCCTCAGTTCCACCCTCTTCGCACTCTTCTCGACGCAGTGTGATCCGTTCGAGCTGGTGGGCTTCTATCCGCTGCTCACCCTACCCTCCGCGGTGCTGGCCTCCACCGTGGGTGTCCTCTGCGGCTTCTGGCTCAGGAGGCCGGGCCGGGCGGTGCTCGCCTACGCCGGACTCGTGCTGCTCTCGGGCGTCCACACCGCCTGGCCCATTATCACCGGGCCCCAGGTGTATGCGTTCAACCACTTTCTCGGACATCTGCCGGGGCCGCTCTACGACGAGACGCTGGCGGTGACACCGAGGCTGGGGTGGTTCCGGCTGGAGACGCTGGTGCTGGCCGCGCTCGTGGCGCTGATCACCGCCCTCTGCCTGGAGGTGCGCGAGGGACGGCTCTCCCAGCCTCGTCGCTCACCCGGCGCGTGGGTGCTGCTGGCACTGCTGGTGGGGGCGATGGCGTTCTTCGAGGGCAACGCGCCGGTGCTCGGGCTGCGGATGACGCACGAGTACCTGGCCGAGAAGCTCGGCGGCGTGCGGGACTCGCAGCACTTCCGCCTCCATTACCCGCGCGGCCTGGAGCGCGACGCCGTGGAGCGGATGGTGAGGGATCTCGAGTTCCGCTACCTGCAGCTCTCCCAGTTCCTCGGTGGTGGGCCTTCGGATCGGCTCCAGGTCTACCTGTACCGCACCGACGAGGAGAAGCAGGCGCTGGTGGGCGCCGGGAGGACGCAGTTCGCCAAGCCCTGGCTCACCGAGCTGCACATCAACGATCGATCCTTCCCCCACCCCACCATGCACCACGAGCTGGCGCATGTGATGGCGGGCCCGGCCGGCAGCGGCCCGTTCCGCGTCACCACCCGCTTCGGGCTCTGGCCGTTGATGGGAGTGATCGAGGGCTTCGCGGTGGCCGCGGATGATCCCGTCCAGGGCGATCTCACGCTGCACGAGTGGGCCGCCGGCATGGGCCGCCAGAAGCTGGCCCCGGACATGCGCAAGCTCATGGGCACGGAGGGCTTCTACCAGTCCGCAGCCGCGCGGGCGTACACGGTGGCCGGCTCCTTCCTGCGTTACCTGGCGGACACCTACGGCCCCGAGAAGGTGCGCGTGCTCTACGCCCACGCGGACTTCCAGAAGGCCTATGGGCGCTCGCTGGATGAGCTGGCTACCGAGTGGGAGCGCTTCCTGGACACGCTGCCGCTGGACGAGGCCACCCTCAGCCGCGCCTTCGCGCGCTTCCGCACCGGCAGCCTCTTCACCCGCACCTGCGCCCGCGAGGTGGCTCGGCTCCAGAAGGATGCGCAGGACTCGCTCACCAGCGATCCCCAGGAGGCGCTGGAGCTCTACCGGCGCGCCGCGGCGCTCCAGCCCGAGGAGCCCACCTATGTCATGGGCCAGGCCATGGCCCTGGATCAGCTCGACCGCACCACCGAGGCCGCTCAAATCCTGGCCACCCTGGCGGACAAGGTGAAGGCGCAGCCCGCGCTCGAGGCCGAGGTCGTCATGGACCAGGCGGACATGGCCCTGCGCCTGCAACACCTCGACGAGGCGAAGAAGTACCTGGAGCAGGTGCTCGCGCTGGCGCCCAGCCCCGAGCTGACGCGCTCCGCGCAGATCAAGCTCGCGTCGCTGGACTTGCCCTCGCGGCTGAAGACCGTGGAGAGCTTCTTCCGCGCCCGCAAGGAGGAGCTGCGCGTGCTGTACCTGGCCCGCGCCCTGGAGGCGGCCCCCACGGACCCGTACTTCAACTACCTGCTCGGCCGGCGCTTGCAGCCGTCCGGGGATCCGGCGCTCGCGGTGGAGTACCTCCAGAAGGCGCTCGCCTCGAGCGGCTCGGAGCTGCCCGAGGCCATCCGCCGCGAGGCCCTCCGGCTGCTGGTGGAGACCTCCTACCTGGCCGGCGACTGCGGCGCGGTGCGGCATGAGGTGGGCGCACTGCCGGATTTTGGACCTGCCTTCAAGAAGGAGGCCCTGGAGTGGGTGGCCCGGTGTGATTTCGAGGATGCTGCCTTTCAAGGACCTCTGGTACCCCGGCAGGCTTTCCGCTAGAGGCAGGCGCCACATTTCCAGGAGGGCGTATGCGGTTCGAGTCGCGGCAGCGGATCATGGGGACGGTGGACGAGGTCGAGCGCGCGATGCTGGACCCCAGGTATCCCGAGTTCCTGCTCAAGCACCACGGCGTGCTGCTGGAAGTCCAATCGCTGGAAGTCAAAGACGAGGGCGACAAGGTGCGCCGCAAGGTGCGCTACCGCCCCAAGCCCGTCATCGCCTCCATCGGCCCCAAGAAGGTGCCGCCCGAGTGGTTCGCCTTCGTGGAGAGCTCCACCTACGACAAGAAGAAGAAGGAGCTCACCTTCACCAACGTCCCCACCTCCAACACCATCTCCAAGATGCTGGTGAACACCGGCACGCTGCGGCTGAGGGATGTGGGCGGGGCGACAGAGCGGACCATGGACGGGGAGATCTCCCTGAAGCTGGGGATGCTGATGAAGCCGCTGGCGATGATCGGCGAGAAGGTCATCCAGTCCGAGGGCCTGAAGATCCTCGAGGGTGAGGCGCCGGTGCTCAACCGCTTCATCGCCGAGGTGCTGCGCAAGGGCTGAGGCGGGCCCGCCGCTGGCTGGGGAATGAGTTGACATCAGCGCGGTTGCACCCTTAGAGGCGACCGCACCATGACCTTCCGAGCCCTTCTCGTCATTCCCCTGCTGCTGGCCACCGCCTGCGCCTCCCGGCGCATCCCGGGCACCGAGATCGCCGACACCGACGACTCGCGCGCCATCCTCGCGATCATGGAGCGCTACCGCTCCGCGCTGGAGGCCAAGGACGCCAAGGCCATCCAGTCGCTGGTGGCCGAGGACTTCCACGAGGACAGCGGCACCGAGTCCCCGGACGATGATCTCACCTACGCCAACCTGCCGGACCACATGGCCGCCCTCTTCCAGAAGCTGGACAAGCCGAAGGTGGAGATCAGCGTGCGCCGGGTGGACGTGCAGGAGGACTCGGCCACCGCCATCTACTACTGGAACGCGAGCTGGCGCATGCCCTCGCTGACCAGCCGGCCCCAGAGCGACTCCGAGCTGGAGCAGATGGTCCTCAAGAAGACCAAGGGCGAGTGGAAGATCGTCTCGGGGATCTGACGCTCACAGCTCCAGCAGCTTGAGGAAGCCCGCCGGGCCCATCGCATCCAGGGCCCGCGCCCGCGCCAGGTAGGTGCGGAAGTCCTTGCGGGTGAGCTGCTCGGGAGGCAGCGGCGACAGGTGGAAGTCGCGGATGCGGCTGGCGGTGTAGCGCACCGCCCCGAAGAGCGCGTGGCCGAAGAGGTTCTCGCGCTCTCCCTGCGCCAGCGTCCGGGCCTCCTGGTAGCCACGGATGAAGGCCCGGCACAGCTCCGGCCGGTACCCGCCGTCGAAGCACCAGGCGTTCAGGGTGATGGCGATGTCCAGGCCGTACGCGTCCACGCACGCCATCTCGAAGTCGAAGAACGCCAGCACCTGGTCCGCCAGCCACTTCACATTGTCCAGGAAGAGATCCGCGTGGATGACGCCGCGCGGCTGCAGGCCGTGATCTCTCGCGCTCTCGGCGCGATCCAGGTGCTCCATCAGCTCCTCGGTGGCGGTGGCCACCTCGTCATCCGAGTGGCCGCGGAGCCCCTCCAGCCAGCTGTGCACCTGCGCGGCGCTGTACGGGTTGTTCCGGCTGCCAGCGAAGGACTGGGTGATCCGGTGCATCTTCCCCAGCTCCCGCCCCAGGCGCTCCAGGTGCTCCGTGGTGAGCTGAGGGCGCTTCAGCTCCTCGCCCGAGAGCCACTTGAAGACGCTCACCCGCCCGCCCTCCAGCTCCAGGAAGGGCTGCTGCTGCTTCGTCCGCAGCAGCGTGGGCGAGGGGAAGTGGGACTCGGTGAGGTGTGTCAGCAGCGCCGCCTCGAAGCGCAGCTCCTCCGCCGAGCGCACCGTGGTGTGCCGCACGAAGACGCGCCCCTGCGAGGTGAGCACCCGGTGGTTGGTGTTGATGGAGCCCTCGGGGATGGCCACCACCTCCTGCACCGCTCCGAGCCCGTACGCCTCGGCCACCCGGGCGAACGCCTCGGGTTTCAACACCGTATAGACCGCCATCGAGCCACCTCCCGGAGTGGACAGCCACCCAACCCTTCGCGCCCCCCTCCGTTGACACCCGGTGTGGGGGGACATATCTAGGCCCGGCTCACTGATCAATATAAACGTCCGAAACCATTCAAATTTTCCTGGCCGGAGGCAGTCACGCATGGGGAGCGCAGACGGCGGCAACGTCGGGCAGCGGGACTGGAAGCGGAGGGAGAGCCTGGCCAGCGCGCTGGTGCAGGTGGCGCTGGTGGCGGTCCTGCTGGGAGCGGCGGTGGCCTTCGTCGTGCACCGGGGACGGGTACGCCAGCAGGCGGAGGAGCGGCTCAAGGCAGCCCAGACCCTGGCCCAGCGCGGCAACCCGGCGGATCTGCAGAAGGCGTTGAAGGAGCTGGACGCCCTGTTCGCCCTGGACGCGAACGTGTACGGGGCCCACATGCTGGCCGCGGATCTCCAGGCCGAGCTGTGGCTGGAGCACCACCAGCCGGGCGCGGAGGCACAGGCGCGAGATCACCTGGCGCGCGCCGAGGCCCTGGAGTCCAAGGATGTGGAGCGCTACGGCGCCAAGGTGGTGCGCGCGTGGGTGATGCTCTCCGAGGGCAAGGCCGCAGAGGCGGATCAGACGTTGAAGGCGCTGCGGGATCGCGGGGCGAGCAACCCGAAGCTCTGGCTGGCCCAGGCGCGGACGGATCAGGCGCTCGGGAACCTGCTGGGCGCGCGGCAGGCGTTCTCCCACGCCGCGGAGGAGGCGTGGAAGGATCCGCGCTTCACCGCCGCCTACGGCGAGGAGCTGCTCGAGGAGGGCCTGTTCGCCCAGGCCCATGAGACCCTGGGGCGGGCGCTCACGACCAATCCGGATCACCTGGAGGCGCAGCTGCTCTCGGCGCTGTCCCTTCTTTATATGCGGGACAAGCCGCAGGACGCCGAGCGCACGCTCCAGCAGGTGCAGGCGCAGGAGCCGGAGCTGACTCCCGCGCTGAAGGCGCGCCTGCTGGCGGCTCGCGCCGAGCTGGCACTGACGCGCAGCCAGCCCGATGAGGCGATGAAGCACGCGGATGAGGCGCTCGCCCTGCTCCCGGACGAGCCCTTTGCCCTCTTCAGCCGAGCCCGGGCGCTGGCGGTGAAGAAGGATCCGAGCGCCCGAGCGGCCTTCGAGGCGGCGGTGGCCAGGCACAAGACGGCTCCCCTGCTCTACCTGGAGGGCGCCAGGTCGCTCCAGCAGGCGGGAGACGGGCCCGGGGCGCTGGCACTGCTGGACGCGTACGAGGCCATCTTCCGAGACGTGCAGGTGCCCGCTGGCGAAGGCAAGACGGTGAGCGCGCTGGAGCGGGATGATCGCTACTGGCTCGCCCGAGGTGGAGTGCTGGAAGCCGCGGGCCAGCAGGACGCCTCGCTGGCGGCGTATGACCGGGCGATCGCCGTGAAGGGCCCGGCGCTGGCCCGGGCCGAGTACGCCAAGGGCTCGCTGTTGCTGGCGCGCAAGGACTACGCCAAGGCGCGCGAGGTGCTCGCGGCGTTGACGCCCGACACCGGCGTGGGTCCCTTGCCCGAGGCCTACGCGGCGATGGGCGAGGCCCTCTTCAGCCAGGGCGACTACGAGACGGGCTGCCAGCACTACTACATCTGGCTCAGCCGGGATCGCGGCCGGAGCGTGCCCCTGGCGCAACTGCAGGCGCGGGCGGCGGACATCGGCAAGCAGCTCACGACAGCAGGCCAGCCCAACATGGCCAAGGCCTGGAAGACCGAGACGGACAACCTGCTGAAGTAGCGCCCTGCCGCGCCCAAGAAGAAGGGGCCCGCGGTATGGACCGCGAGCCCCTCTCACTTCAGCCGGCTCACCGCTCCGGGCCTACTGGTTGCTGAAGTAGCCGCAGACCTGGAACAGCCGCAGCGGGGCCAGGTGGCCCTCGGCGTTGCCCGTCAGCGACTCGGCGTAGATGCCGCCGTCAAAGCTTCCGTTGCTGAAGTCGATGTGGGCGTAGGGCGCCAGCACCGTGCCAAAGAAGCCGTAGTTGAAGGCGTGGATGTACGAGGCGTCCGGGAAGTTGAAGAGGACGCCCGTCGCATCCACGCCGCTGTACGCGTTGGAGAAGTTGGCGACCGTCGCCTCGTAGCCCGAGACGTTGATCACCGCCACGGAGCCCGAGGGCACGGAGAGCGAGAAGTACCGGGTGGCGCTCAGCTGGCTGCCCGTCACGTTGAAGACGTTCACCTTGGGATCAGAGCCCTGCAGGAAGAGGCCGCCCCACGACTGGAACTGGGTGCTTCCCTTCGCCGTCAGCCCGGCAACCACTGAGGACAGCTGGTACATCCCATCCGCCCGGCTGAAGAAGTCGATGGGCGAGCCCTGCGACAGCGAGCCACGGTAGAACGTCGCTGTCCCGTCCGCGGTGACGGTGTCCCCGTAGTGCGCATCGCCAAAGATGCCGCCGTTGCTGATGTTCAGCGACGCGCCCGCCACCAGCACGTTCTCGGTGTCGTCCGCGTGCAGCTCCGCGCCCAGCGAGAAGTAGTGCATGTCGATGTTGCCGCCCGCCGCCACCTTGCCGCGCATGTCATGGCCGCCGGAGTAGTCCCCCGTCAGGAACAGGTTGAAGTCGCTCAGCTCGACGTCCCGGCACTCGGGCGGCGGGGGGGTGATGTTGACGACGAAGGTGTGGGCCGTCTCGGTGTTGTTGTTGTTGTCCTTGGCGTAATACGTGAGCGTCGTCGTCCCCTCGCGGCTGATGACGGGGACCCAGGCCGAGGACCCGGCGGTCACCGCGCCACCGGAGTGCATGCCGCTCAGCGTCCAGGAGATGTTGGCCACCCCGGCCGCGTCATCCGTCGCCGTGATCTGGATGGAGACGTTGCCGTGGAACTCGCCGTTGGCATCCGGCGCTGGCGTCGTGGTGATGGTGCTCTGGGGCGGCGTGGTGTCATCCGCATAGGACAGCGCCGGCTGGGTGTTCGTGAGTTGAAGCGGAGGCGTCTCTGCCTTTCCCTGGGAACCAGTCATCTCGGGGGCACCGCACGCGGTGGCAGTGAAGGCGAGAAACACCAAGCGATAGATGGACAGTCTCTTCACGGAACTTCCTCCTCCCTGACTCGACCTCCGACACCGCGGGGGCGAGGCATAGGCATGGGTTCGTTGTTCGACGCGTCCGGATTTCACCAATACGGTACGCCCCCCTGTCTGACTGCATCCGCACCTTACCGGATCAGTCGGAGCAACGGCCATATGAAGTGTAGATAGATCTTTACGACCACCACGTCTAGTGGGTTAATGGAGATTTCCTAACCTTTTAGGGAATCCCCATTTAGATGTAGGCGCGCGCTCGAAGGCCCAGGGCTGAGAGCAGAAAATCGGGGAACCGGCAGGCCCTGGTGCACGCGGGGTTGCGCTGTGCACTGAGCGACGGATCAGAACAGCTCGGAGGGATCCAACTGGCGGTTTCGAGCCTCTACCACGCGCCACTCGCCGTCCTGCTCCTTCTCGAAGGAGCCCTCGACGAGCCAGGCGTTGATCACGCTCTCGCGCGCCAGCTGCTCCAGCTCCTGCGCCTCCGAGCGCGCGAAGATGAACTTCACCGAGAAGTCGCCTCGCGTGGGGGACACCTCGGTCACGTCCAGGCCCGTGTGGAAGATGCGGACCCACTGCCCGCGCAGCACCTGGGCCACCAGCACGCCCCTGACCTGCTCCTTGTTCCAGCCCTGGCCGGACTTGAAGCGCGCGGAGACGCCCTCCATCACCGTGCCAATGTCCTTCTGCTCGGCGGCGCGGGTCATCTGGATGATCTTCCGGGTGATGGCCTCCTGGACGGAGGGCTCCGGGCGCGGCCACAGGGCCAGCACCAGGCCGCCCGCCAGCAGCGCCAGCGCCAGCCCCACCACGCGCGAGCGCGAGAGCGTCACCATCGCTCCCGCCGGCTCATGAGTCCTGGGCTGGATCTGCCCCGATCACCAGCTCGTCCGCGTCGATGATCTCCGCGGGGCGCAGCGCCTCGGCCGTCTGCTTCTGCCGCCGCTCCGAGAGCTGCTCCAGGTACGTGTGGATCGTCGGGTACTCCTTCACCAGCTCGGCGAAGGCGGCGCGATCGATGAAGGCGGTGGCCGTCTTGCGCGTGGACACCACCGTGGCCGTGGCGGGCACGCCCGTCAGCAGGGAGATCTCCCCGGCCACCTCCCCCTCGCGAAGGATTCCCAGGCTCACCACGCCGCCCGCCGGATCCTCCTTCTGGACCACCAGCTCGCCGGCCAGCACCAGGAACAGGCCGGGGGACAGCTCGCCCTCGGTGAGCGCCTTGTCGCGCGGCTGCAGCGCCCGGAAGGTGAAGCGCCCCAGCAGGGCGGAGCGCTCGGACTCCGGCAACTGCTGGAACAAGGGCGAGCTGGCGATCATGTTGCGCGCCATGCGCTGCTGGGCGAACTCGGCCAGCACTTGCGGCACGGCGGGGAAGCTGCGCGCCACGGTGTTGAGGTGCTCGCGGCGGATCTCGAACACCTCCGTGTCCGCCACCGTGCTCACCGAGGCGGTGGGTGGCGTGCTGGTGATCAGCGACAGCTCGCCGAAGATGGAGCCGCCGCCCAGCCGACCCAGCGTCTTGCGCTGCCCGTCCACCAGCCGGGACACCTCCGCCTTGCCGGCGACGATGACGTGCAGGGCATCCCCCGGATCGCCCTCCTGGCTGATGACGGTGTCCGCGGGCACGCTCTTCCACGTCATCCGCTGCACCAGATCCAGGAAGGCCTCCCGATCCAGGTCGGCGAAGAGCGGCAGCGGCGGCCGGCTGTTCGGGTCGGCCACGCCGCCCGGATCCGGAGCGGCCAGCACCTCGAGGACGCGGGCGATCAGCTCCTCGCCCATCAGCTCCAGCAGGTCCGTCTCCACCTTGCCATCGAAGAGCGGATCCGGGGGCAGCGG
Source organism: Hyalangium sp. (assembly GCF_045802625.1). Lineage (NCBI taxonomy): Bacteria > Pseudomonadati > Myxococcota > Myxococcia > Myxococcales > Archangiaceae > Hyalangium > Hyalangium sp. The sequence goes on from NZ_JBJMQP010000010.1 coordinate 62,561, forward strand.
CGGCGGCACCGAGGCGCGGCCGGGGGCGCTGCGCACCGCGCGGGCGTGGATGCGCACCAGGGTGTCCTTGAGCCGACGCTCCTGGGGAGCCAGCTCCAGGGCCAGCTTGCAGGCGGCCATGGCGGACAGCAGGTAGTCGCGCCGCAGGAGCCCCTCGGCGCAGGCGTGGTAGGCGGTGACGGCGCGCTCACGCTCCCCCAGCTCGGCCAGGCAGCGCGCCGCGAGCATGCGCGAGCGGTGATCCGAGGGCCTGCGGCGCACGGACTCGGCGAACACGGCGAGGCCGCGCTCGAACTGGCGCTCCTCGAGCAGATCCATCCCGAGCTCTCGCAGCGACGACTCACTCATGCCCGCTCTCCCCGAAGGTGTTGGAACCAAGGCTGCTGATGGGGCGGCACCTTACCGCACCCACCGCGGCTCAAGGGCTCAGTTCCTTCAGGTGGGCCTCGGCCTTGGCCCGCAGCTCGGAGCCCTCGGGGGCCGTGTCGATGACAATCCTGAATTTTTCCGCTGCGGACCGAGGATCGCGATCCTTCTCGACGTAGGCGCGCTGGAAGAGCTCCTCCACCTTGCCCTGGAGGCTGGCCAGCCCGTCGCGCGCGCGCTGATCTCCCGGATTGAGGCGCAGCGCCTCGCGGAAGTTGCTGCCGGCGCTGGCCACGTCGTTGCGAGCCATGGCCGCCTTGCCCGCGCGCACCGAGGCCTCGGCGAGCTGCTCGTGGATGTTGTCCAGCATGGCGCCCTTGAAGCCGATCTGGTTGTAGATCTCCTCGGACTTCTTGAGGGGCCGTACGGCCGTCTCCATCGAGTTGGCCTGCACCTTGCGCTGGGCGTCCACGAAGTACCGGGCGAACTGGGGGATGAGGCGCTTGAGGTTCTTGGCGCGCTCGCGGATCTCGTCATCGCCCTTGTTGGCCTCGACGACGCGATCGCACTCCAGCACCGCGCGATCATAGTCCCCGTTCTCGAACTTGCGCTCGACCGCGTCGAAGGCCTCGGCGACGAGCTGGGCGCGCCGCTCCGCCGCCCGCTTGGCCGCCAGCGCCTTGTTGTTGCGCTCCTGCTTGACCTGGTCCGCGGTCTCCCTGGCCATCGCCTGCTGCAGATCCTCCAGCTTGGTGCGGTAGAGCGGCTGGGCGTTGGACGGCAGCTTGGCGACGACGGCGCGCAGCCCGTCCACGTCGCGGGCCTCGAGCAGCTCGTCGGCCCTCTTCGTGTAGAAGGCGCTCTCGGCGTCCTTGAGCTCCTTGTCGAGCTTGGTGTGCTCCTCATCGCTCTTGGCGGTGGTGCCGGCGGGAGCCGCGTCCAGCTTCTGGCGGGCCTCCTCGTACTTGCCGTCGGCCATCAGCGCGCGCACTTCCTTGAAGGCCTCGGTGACGGCCGCCTCGGCCCGGGCCGCCTTGGCCAGCCCCTCCTCATCGATGCCCGGCTTGAGCTTCTCCGCGTCCTCGATGAGCTCGACGGCCTTCTCGTAGTCGCCATCGTGGATGGCCGTACGCGCCGCCTGCATCTTCGTCATGGCGAGCGTCACCTTGGGATCGGGCGGAGGGGGCGCGGGCGGATCCTTCTTGCCCAGGATGATGATCATCACCACCACCAGCACGACCACGGCCACCCCGCCGCCGCCCATGTAGAGGACCTTGTTGTCGCCCAGCCCTCCCTTGCCTCGCCGCGTGGGCACCGGCCGCAGGCTGTCCCCGGAGCGCACCTGGGTGCCCTCCTGGAAGCGGGGATCATTCGGGTCCACGTCCCCCTTGTTGGCCGCGGTGGCGTTCTCCAGCGCGGACTTCTTGGCCGCGGCCTCCTCCTCCTTCTTCTTGGCCTCCTCCTCTTTCTTCTTCTTCTCCTCGGCCTCGCGCGCGTCCGCCTCGGCGCGCATCTGCTTGACCTGCTCCAGCTCGTCCACGAAGCGCAGGAGCGTGCGGCCAATGGCGATCTCGTCGCCGTGCTTGAGCACCTTCTCCTCGATGCGCTCGTCGTTGACCTTGGTGCCGCTGGCGCCGCCCAGATCCCTCAGCAGCGTGCCGGTGTCGCCGTGCACCAGCTCCAGGTGCCGGCGGGACACGGCGTTGTCGCTCAGCCGCAGGTCCACGTCCTTGCCGCGCCCCACCACCATGCGCACGCTCTTGAAGCGCTTCTTCTTGCCGGCGTCCGGCCCCTCGAGCACGTGGATGGAGATGGGCGGGCCGGCGCGCGTGGAGTCCGGGTTGTCGTCGTCCTCTTCCTCGAGCGGCTCCTCCTCATCCATCGCCCGCATCTCCTTGGAGACGACGCGGGGATCCTCCCCCACGGGCGTCCCCTCGGCGGGCTCCTCCTCGCCCTCGGCGGGGTAGTGGTTGGAGGTGTGGTACTCCTCCTCCCCGGGGTTCTCCATGGCGGGCTCCTCGGGCGGACGGGCCCGGCCTCCACGGCGAGCGCCCTTGGCGTAGGGCGAGGGCTTGAGTTCGGTGCGATCGTTCTTCGACGCGCCACCTGAGGGCTTCGAGGAATCCGCGCGGGAAGAGGTCGGTCGGCGAGGGGGCATGGGTGTGGGCCGGTTCTTTGGGCCGGGGCATCTTAGAGCGCCCGGCCAGTCAAAGGAATGCGCAGAGCGCCCAGCAGGAACACTGGCAGTGCGTTGGCCGTTGCCGGTGGCGCAGGGCCCCGTTAGGGTCCTCTTCACTTTCGCAGTGTCTTGGAGAATACGAATGCCCCGTGCATCGGCGAGGACGAAGCGTCCCACCCCGGCCGAGCTGGCCCCCTTGTTTGCCCGCAAGGCCCCGGCCACTCCCCTGCTGCCCCAGCCGCTGATCGAGCGCCTGTTGGCGGTGGCCATGGAGCGCGGGGGCGAGTTCGCCGAGGTCTACATCGAGCGCTCCCTCACCACGGCGGTGGTGCTGGAGGAGTCGCGGATCAAGAGCGCGCAGACGGGCCTGACGCAGGGCGTAGGCGTGCGCGTCATCTCCGGGGCGAAGGTGGGCTACGCGTACTCGGATGATCTGGACAGCGAGGCGCTGCTGCGAGCGGCGAGCACGGCGGCGATGATCGCCCAGGGCGGCGGCTCGAAGGACAGCTTCAAGGTGAGCCGGGCGCCGTCGCCCAGCTACTACCGGGTGCCCACGCCGCTGGCGGAGGTGGACGTGGCGAGCAAGGCGGCGCTGGTGCTGCGCGCGGACAAGGCGGCGCGGGCGTTCGACTCGCGGGTGAAGCAGGTGAACGGCTCGTACGCGGACAACACCAAGCGGATCGCCGTGGCCAACACGCTGGGCCACTACACCGAGGACACCCAAGACTTGTGCCGCATCGGCATCCAGGTGGTGGCCGAGGGGAAGAAGAAGGAGCGGCGCACGGGCGTGTTCGGCGGTGGCGGCCGGGTGTCCTTCAGCCACTTCGACAGCTTCACGCCGGAGCAGGTGGGGCGCGAGGCGGCGCGGCAGGCGGTGGCCACGCTGGGCGCGGCGGAGTGCCAGGCGGGCCCGCAGACGGTGGTGCTGGCGCCGGGCTGGAGCGGCATCCTCCTGCACGAGGCGGTGGGCCACGGCCTGGAGGCGGACTTCATCCGCAAGGGCACCTCGCTGTTCGCGGGCAAGCTGGGACAGAAGGTGGCCTCGGATCTGGTGACGGTGATTGACGACGGGACGATGGCCAACGGCCGCGGCTCCATCAACGTGGACGACGAGGGCGTGCCGGGCGAGCGCAAGGTGCTGATCGAGAAGGGCGTGCTCAAGGGCTACCTGTACGACAGCCTGAACGCGAAGCTGATGGGGCAGCGCTCCACGGGCAGCGGGCGGCGCGAGTCCTTCAAGAGCATGCCGCTACCGCGCATGACGAACACGTACCTGGCGCCGGGAGACCACGCGCCGGAGGACATCATCCAGGAAGTGAAGCGCGGGCTGTACTGCGCCAACTTCGGCGGCGGGCAGGTGGACATCACCAACGGCAACTTCGTCTTCGAGGTGAGCGAGGCGTACCAGATCGAAGACGGGAAGCTGGGGCGGCCGGTGAAGAACGCGATCCTGATCGGCGTGGGGCCCGAGGCGCTGAAGAACGTGTCTCGCGTGGGCAACGATCCAATGCCGGATCCGGGCATGGGCACCTGCGGCAAGGACGGCCAGAGCGTGCCGGTGGGCGTGGGGCTGCCCACGCTGCGGATCGACAACATGACGGTGGGCGGGACGAAGGTCTGAGGAGACAGCCGTGATCAACTACGAGCAGCTCACGAAGAAGATCGTCCAGCGCGCGAAGAAGAAGGGCGCGAAGCAGGCGGAGGCGTTCCTCGAGGTGGGGCGGCAGAGCTCCTGCAAGGTGCGGGACGGGGAGATCGAGGATCTCACCCAGGCCACGAGCAAGGGCGTGGGCCTGCGAGTGATCACCCAGGACAACCGGCTGGGCTTCGCGTACACGTCGGACTTCGAGCCGTCCTCGCTGGATGCGTTCGTGGACCGGGCGCTGCAGCTGGCGCAGACGGCGGCGCCGGACAAGCTCAACGGGCTGCCCACGGCGAAGGAGCTGGGCAAGCCGGGGGAGACGGGCGAGCTGTACGATCCGGCGGTGGCGGAGCTGGCGGGCGACTGGAAGATCAAGGCCGCGCTGGAGATCGAGAAGGCGGGCAAGTCGGTGGACCCGCGCATCGCCACGTTCAACAACGTGGGCGCGGGGGACTACGTCGCGGAGGTGTACATGGCCTCCAGCGAGGGCGTGTCCTCGGGCTATGCGGGCACGTACGTGTACCTGTTCGGCTCGCCGGTGGCCTCCGAGAGTGGACAGCTCCAGACGAGCTACTGGATTGACTACAAGCGCTTCCTGGAGGACCTGGACTCGCCGGAGGAGGTGGGCCGGGAGGCGGCGCGGCGCGCGGTGCGGATGTTGGGGGCCAAGCGGGTGAAGAGCCAGCAAGTGCCGGTGATCTTCGATCCGATGATGGCCTCGTCGTTCGTGGGCAACGTGGCGGCGGCGGCGGATGGGAACGCCATCTACAAGAACTCGAGCATCTTCGTGGGGAAGCTGGGCAAGCGGCTGGCGCCCGAGTCCGTGACGGTGCTGGATGACGGCCTGCTGGAGCGGGGCCTGGGCACCTCGCCCTTCGATGGAGAGGGCGTGGCCACGCGGCGCACGGCGATCCTGGAGAAGGGCGTGCTGAGGAGCTACCTGTACGACTCGTTCACGGCGCGCAAGGCGAAGGCGCGGACGACGGGGAACGCGTCACGCGGGTACAACTCGCTGCCGCACATCGGGACGAACAACCTGTACATGGAGCCGGGGCAGCGCGCGCCGGAGGAGCTCATCCGCGAGGTGAAGAATGGCTTCTACGTCACGGCGATGCTGGGGCGAGGGGCGGACCCGGTGACGGGCGAGTACTCGCGCGGGGCCAACGGCTTGTGGATCGAGAACGGTGAGCTGGCCTACCCGGTGCAGGAGGTGACGGTGGCGGGCAACCTGCTGCAGATGCTGCAGGACGTGGATGCCATTGGCAGCGATCTCCAGTTCCGCGGCTCGGCGGGAGCGCCGACGATCCGGTTCAAGCAGATGACCGTCTCCGGCGACTGAGCCTCGCGGAGTAGGATGCCTGCATGAAGCTGTTCGAGGCGCGGCCTTCTCATCATGCGATGGTGCTGGTGTTTTGGGGTTTGCTGGCGGGTTGTGCCAGCGGCGGAGCGGGACCGCGGCTGCATCCAGTTGCCAGCTTCACGCCACCTTCATCTGGGCGCCCTGTCGGAGCCGCACGACAGCGCACCCTGCTGGCCTCCAGCGATGGAGTGACCCCAAGTGGAGAAGCTGCTGGGCAGAAGGTGCAGGGCTACAGCGTTCCGGGCCGAAAACCGGACTCCCAGGCCCCTTGGGAGTTCTTCCTCGGCAACGCCGCGCACAGACTCATTGCCTATATGTACGGTGTGAATCACCCCACCAGCCGCGTCTTCTACAACACCAAGACCATCGTCGACATCCTTCAGGATAGAAGGATCGGTGATCCGTCTCGTCTGCTCCCGAATGAACGGAGCATCTGCCCTGACATCACAGATGTCTCCATCTGGAAGCTCTTTGAGATCAAACCCTGGAATACCAAGGGACTTCAGGAGGGCCTCCAAGAGGCCCAGATCTACCTGGCTGCGCTGAATCGAGCGCTCCTGGTCGGCAAAGCCTTCACGCTTGGCACAGGCTTCGAAGGTCAGATTCTGATCCGGTTTGCGAGGGGCCAGTACATCTGGAGGCTGGAGTGGCAAACCACCGAACCTGGCGTGGTCCAGTACCGCTGGACTCGCAGCCAGCAGCGCTTCGATTCCGCTGCTGCTGCGTCCGACGCAGCGCAGTGGGTGGCACTCACGGAAGAGGAGATGCGCCAGTACGGAGGGTGGGTCGGGCAGGCAGTGGAAGGCATGGTCAACCGGCGCGAACAACTCGCCAGCTTCAGCGGGGCCGTGGGCGTCGTCATTGACATCATGGGCGAGGGAGCGAAGGCACTCTTCACAGGTGTGATCCTGGACCGGATGAACTCTGGGGCTGGAACTCAGCCCCCGGGTCAGCCTCCTGCCCAAGGTGGACAAGTCATCCCGTTTCCAGTGCAACCCATCCCCAGCGCACCACCGGCGCAGGTGCCCGCCGCCGCGATGGGCATGTGACGCAAAGGCACACCCCTGTGCGCTGGCCACTTCCTCATAGGCTACCTCTCTGGTAGGACGCGAGCCATGCAGCCTGGAGCGCCCTCCTCCCTTCAGATGCCGTCCCTTCTCCGCGGCATCTACTCTGCGGTCCACTGGAAGACGCGGACAGAGGGCCGCCGCTGCGCCGAGCAGTACCGCATCAACGGTACCTTCCCTGCTCCCCATGAGTTGCTGGAAGTACCTCCCGGCACATTGGTGTTGACTCATGAAATAGCGGACTTCCAGCGCGAGCGACCTGCATGGCGGCTGTACATGGTCTTCAATGTCATCAGCGGGCTGTGTGAAGCCCTCGACTGGCAGAACTCGTTTCAGATAGGCGATGCCTACGAGAAATTCTGCCGTGAGAGCAGCTGGGGGGCGCTGTACTTCATGATCTCGCAAACCGCCCCGATGAGCGCCGAGCGCGTGGCGCTCCGCCTCCAGGCGGTGCTGCGGTTCTGGGAGCCACTCCAATCCGTGCGCTACCTCTTCAAGAGGCTCAACGCCGTGCTCACCTTGGAGGAACTGATGATCGCCTCCAGTGACTGGGCCATGGATGCGTGGTGCCCCATGGGAGAAGCCTCGGTCCGTCAACGGCTCGAGCTGGCTGCGGAGAGAATGGCGCGAGCGACTCGGGAGGACTGCCTCGAGGCCATTGTCCGGCAGATGCCCCGGGCACTCGAGGCGGCGCGCGATCTCAAGCACCGCGACGTCTTGGCGAACCCCGGATTGCTGCGCCAACACCTCGCCACACTCGACCCGGCTTCCTTCGAGCGCATCTCCGCGGCGTGCACATCGGATCTGCTCGAGCACCTGTATGAGTGGGATCACCAACTCGGAGTGCATTAGCCAGAAAGGGATGTATGGCAGCGAAGAAGGCAGCGACCAGGGCCCGCAGCACCACGCCACGCAAGCCGCGCCGCAAGAAGGTCGAACCGGGCTCCAAGGGCCTCAGCGCCGCCGAGGTGGCCAGTGAGGCGGCCGCACAGCCCACCGAGCTCATCCAGGCCATCCAACAGGACGGGGGCCAGGTGCTCTCGGTGTACCGGGATCCGCTGGGCGCTCACACCGTCGTGTTCGCCGTGCTCCCCATCGACAAGGTGGAGCCCACCCCCTACCAGCGCGATCTCTCCGAGCCCCACGTGAAGCGGCTGGCCACCGCCATGGAGCGGCTGGATCGCTTCCTGGATCCCGTCATCGCCGTGCGCAAGGACGGCAAGTACTGGACCCCCAACGGCAACCACCGCCTGAACGCCTCGAGGCTGCTGGGCGCCAAGTCCATCGTCGCGCTGGTGCTGCCCGAGGAGGACGTCGCCTATCAGATCCTCGCGCTCAACACGGAGAAGGCGCACAACCTCAAGGAGCGCTCGCTCGAGGTCATCCGCATGCACCGCGGGCTCACCGGCTCCCGGGCCGGGCGCGAGGCGGACTTCGCCAACCTCTTCGAGGAGCCCTCCTTCATCACCCTGGGCGCCGCCTACGAGAAGCGGCCACGCTTCGCCGCCGGTGCCTACAACCCTGTCGTCAAGCGCATGGAGCGCTTCCTGGATCTGCCCATGGCCGAGGCACTCCAGGTTCGCGAGGCCCGAGCCAACAAGCTCCTGGAGCTGGATGACGCGGTGGCGCGGATCGTCACGGCGCTCAAGGACAAGGGCTTCCAGAGCCCCTACCTGAAGAACTTCGTCGTGGCCCGCCTCAACTTCCTGCGCTTCAAGAAGGATGACAGCCCCGTGGAGTTCGATCCCACGGTGGCCAAGATGCTGGCCAGCGCCCAGAAGTTCAACGTGGACAAGGTGAACAAGGACGACATCACCCGCATGGGGGGCGGCGCGGGCGAGCCCGACGAGGAGTAGGCAGGCAAGCTCAGCTCGAACTCGAAGGCGAGCGCACGCCCGCGGATTGGAGCCGTGGGCGCGGCTGCCTTAAGCTCGCGGCATGGTCATCAAGAACCTCGTCTTTCAGGGCGGCGGCGTCAAAGGCATCGCCTACTCCGGCGCCATCCAGGTACTCCAGGCTCAGGATCTGCTGCGCACCGTGGAGAACGTGGCCGGCGCCTCCGCGGGCGCCATCACCGCGGCGCTCCTGGCGGTGGGAGCCACGGCGGACGAGATCCAATCCATCGTCGGCAGCACGGACTTCGCCACCTTCATGGACGGCCGGGGCGGAGTCATCGGCGACACGGTGCGGCTGGTGAAGTTCTACGGCATCTACAAGGGTGACGAGTTCGAGCAGTGGTTCCGCCAGCAGCTCGGCACGCTCACCCAGCGGCTCACCGGGACGGCCCAGCCGGATCTCACCTTCGCGCAGCTCTCGGCGCTGGCGGCGAAGGAGCCCGCCCGCTTCCGCAACCTCTACGTGGTCACCACGAACCTCACCCGGCAGACGGCCGAGGTGTTCTCCGCGCAGACGCGCCCGAACGTGACGCTGTGGCAGGCGGTGCGCATGTCCATGAGCATCCCGCTCTTCTTCGAGGCCTTCCACTTCAATGGGGACGTGTACGTGGATGGGGGCCTGTCATGGAACTACCCCATCGATCTCTTCGATGGGCTCCTGCGCGATCCAGTCCTCGGCAAGCCGGTGATGCCTCCGGAGATCGGTGTGAACAACGACACGCTGGGCTTCAGCCTGGGCACGAAGGAGCAGATCCAGCACCTGGAGCAGGATGGCACCCCTCCCTCTGTCTCCGTCACCGGCCTGGAGAGCTACGCGAAGGCGCTGTTCGGCTTCATGCTCAACGCAGCCAACCGGCTCCGCCTCGATCCGGACTCGATGCAGCGCACGGTCTTCATCGACAACGCGAACGTCTCCACCACGGACTTCACGCTCTCGGAGGAGCTGAAGCAGAAGCTCGTGGACAACGGCATCCTCGCCACCACCGGGTGGCTCCTGCGAGCGGCGCAACCTGCCCTGGCAGCCCAGATCGCCACGGGCACCTGAGCCAGCATCCCAGGCACAGCGGAGCCAGAACCGTGGCGGTGGGCGTGGAAGGCGTACGAGGGGCTCGAGCAGCGCAGCGCTGGAGCCGGTTGGCGCTCCTCGCCCGGCTCGGGCTCTGTCTCGCGAGCGCCTGCCGCACCTCGACTGCGCCCGTCGCTCCTCCTGCCGCGGCCATGCCTCAAGCCCCGGTGGTGGCGGCGCCAGCACCCTCCCCTCGCCCGCCTCCCGCGCCTCGGCCGCGGCACGAGCCCGAGCCGCGGGTCTTCGACGTCAAGCCGGACGACACCCACCTCGCCAGCTACCACGTCACCGTCACGGGCCAGGAGCTGGAGACTCCGCCCTCGCGGCTGGTCCAGATCTTCCCCGAGCGCTACTCGGAGGCCACGGGCATCTTCACCTTCCGCGGAGGCCCGACCCGCACGGGCGGCTCGTGGGGCACCTGTCCCATGCGCGAGCACAAGCTCGAGCTGGCCTGGACGGCCACCACCACCCAGGGCCTCCCGCCCTGGTTCGGAGGCGCCGGGTGGACGGGCGAGCCCGTCATCGTCCAGTGGCCGGATGTCATCCGCCACTCGATGGTCCGCCTGGGCCGCCGCCGCTTCGAGCAGGGTCTCATCGAGGTCATCCAGGGCTCTCTCGACGGCTCGGTGTACTTCCTGGATCTGAAGACGGGCCGCCCCACACGGCCGCCCATCGCCACGGGAAATCCCATCAAGGGCAGCGTCTCGCTCGATCCGCGCGGCTACCCGCTGCTCTTCGTCGGCCAGGGCATTCCGCAGAAGAAGCCCATCGGGCTGCACGTCTACGATCTCATCACCCACCAGGAGGTCTTCTTCCTCCCCGGCAGAGACAAGGCCTCGCCGCGGACCTGGGGCGCCTTCGACAGCTCCGGCCTGCTCAACCGCAACACCGACAGCTACCTGCTGGGCGGCGAGAACGGGCTGTTCTACGCGCTGAAGCTCAACACCGACTTCGACTCGATCAAGCTCACGCTGAAGGTCCGCCCCGAGGTGCTGCGCTACCGCTACACGCCCGAGGGCAGCCCGCACTACGGCATCGAGAACTCCATCTCCGTGGTGGGCAACCTGGCCTTCTTCGCCGACAACGGAGGCACGGTGCAGGCGCTCGATCTGCGAACCTTCAAGCCGGTGTGGGCCTTCAAGGCGGGCGATGACACCGACGCCAGCCTCCCGGTGGAGCTCGAGAACGGGCACCCCGTGCTCTACACCGGCACGGAGGTGGACAAGACAGGCCCGCGCGGCAAGGCCTGGCTGCGCAAGCTGGACGGGCTCACGGGCCGCGTGCTCTGGGAGCGCTCCTATCCGTGCACGGGCGCGCTCGGGCCTCCGAAGAAGATCGACGCGGGCGTCTTTGCCACGCCCCTGGTCGGCACGGGAGACATTGGCAACCAGGTCGTCTTCACGCTCTCGCGCTGCCCGGGCTTCAACGATGGCCTCATGGTGGCGCTCGACAAGGCCACCGGCGAGGAGCACTGGCGCAAGCCGCTGGAGCACTACGCCTGGTCCTCTCCCACCGCCTGCAAGGATGACCAGGGCCACACCTTCCTGCTCCAGGGCGACATCCTCGGCACCGTGTACCTGCTCGACGCGCGCAACGGCGCGGAGCTGGACTCGCTCAAGCTCTCGGGGCTCATCGAGGCCTCGCCCGCCATCTTCGGCGACATGGCTGTGCTGGCCACGCGCGGAAACTGGATCCACGGCCTGCGCCTGCGCTGACTGTCTCGGCAATGTCCGAACGTTAGAGCTCGACACGTCGCGAACCGGGCGTTCGACACGTCGGACAGAGCTTTGTCGCATGTTTTTGTAGACCCACCGTGCGGTAAATCCGCGTTTCCTCGTCCTCCCGTACCGTGGCTTGGTTCCTGCTCATGAACCTGAAGGACGTGCCGCTCGAGCAGATGGAGCAGCTTGCCGCCCTGCTGATGCCGAACCTGCGCCCGGCCCGCGCCGCCTGAGCCCGGCCCGAGCGACACACACCGTTGTCAGCACCGGGCCCTCCCTCTTTACTGGGGGAGGGCCTTCGTGTTTTGGGCTCTCTCCCGCGCCGCCACCGGAGTACGGGGGCGTCACAACACCCGGGCGGCGCGGGCCGCCTCCAAAGTGTACTCCCGCCCCGCGGTGGTGAAGGGGCCTGTCTTCTGGACGAGCCACGCGCGGGTGCCCGGAGGCATGTAGAAGTCTTCCTCGAAGGGGGCCAGCCCCAGGTGGCGCAGGTAGTCCTTGAGCATCTCAAAGGTGAAGCGGTCCCTCACCCGGCACGCTTGGTACTGATCCACCTGCTCGAAGGGGAAGGGTTCACCCTCCTGCTCGAAGACCCAGCGGCCTCCATCATTGGCCACCTCAATGGCGCGCACATAGTTGTGGATCTTCCCCGGCTGCTCCGGGCCGAACACATCCAGCATCACCGCGCCATAGCGGCCTTGGTCCCCGCGCAGCGGATGGGGCACGGCGACCACCCGCAGGCAGCGGATGCTTAGCCTCCGGGCCATGTAGCTCATGGGGCTGGCGGCATCCGTCCCGGTCCACACGCTGTTGACGTAGGCTGTCCAGGCGCTGCGCGTGGGGATGAACACGTACCGCCGCTGCCTCTCCCCACTGGTCAGGGGCAGCAGGCGGGAGAGCACTTGCTCCAGGGTGCCCGAGACAGGGAGGACCTCCACGGTGAAGCCATCGGACGCCACCAGCCCTCTCTGCCAGGTGGCGAAAGCTTGCGCCGCCTGCTCCGCCTCCAGTTCCAGAAAGCCCATCGTCGAGGAGACAGGCGCCCAGCGGTCCTCCAGCAGCAGTCCCTTCATCTCTTGCGTCATTCCGGCCCGCCTCCTCCCTCAAGGGATGATGATCAAGATGACCACGCCTTCCGGGTCATTGGCGGTGATGCGTGACTGGTGGCCAGAGCCACGGCCCGAAGTGGGTGAGTCGTACTCCAGATAATAGCGGCGGCCCTTGTAGTCGAATTGTAGGTCTGGCCGATTGATTCCCACGCGCGCCTTGTTCTCCAGGTTGAGCTGCTGCTGGTTCACCCGAATGTTCTCAGCGTTGAGTTCCTTCAGGTACTCGATATCTCTCTGAAGTTGAGCATTTTGCCTGGGGCTGGGGCTAATGGGACGGGTCGTCTTGAGTAGGTCTGGCACCTTCGGCTTGACGGTGAGGTCCTGACGTAGACGCGGGCCGGCGGGCACCGGCGGCGGCGGGTTCTTGCCCGTGAGCGCTTGGACCAGTTCCGGAGAGGGCGCGAGCGGGCCCGGTGCCGGAGGAGGCGGTGCGGGCGCTGGAGCGGCTTCTGGACCCGCCGGAGCGAGTTCTGGAGCAGGTGCCTTGGCTCTCAGCGGAGCGGGAGGAGCCTCCCCCTTGCCCAAGCCCACCGGCTCCACGGGCTCCGGGGCAGCCCACCCGGGCACCGGCCGCGTGGCGGTCATCAACTTGCCAGCAGCCACTCCCGCCGCCAGCGCCGTGAAGAACTCCTGGGCCGCTCCCAGCTGGGACACCGGGCGGGCGGTGAACAGCTCCTGGCCGCTGCCCATCCGCCAGCCTCGCTCCAGCGCGAAGTGCAGCGGGTTGATGTCCCTCGACGCCCCATACAGCAGCAGCTGGTACCCAACGGTGACCGGGTGGGTGAGCACGTAGTGCGTGACGATGCGCCGCCGGTTCTCCCAGTGGGCATAGCCCTCGGCGGCGACGGCTCCGGTGCCCAGCAGCGGCGCCATGGCCTGGCGCTGCTGTGGGGTGAGGCGCTCGGGCGTCACCGGTGGCCCCATGCGGCTCGCACCGGGCCTGTCTCGTCAGCGGCGTGTGCCCCAGGCGCGACGAGCACCGCCAGCAGCAAGACGGCCTTCCACAGCCTCCGCCACAGCAGCATGGGTCACCCCTTCTTGTCAGCAGGGGCTCAGGCTAGAGGGCTGCCACGGGCAAGAGGAGGAGCCGCCGGGTGGCGCCCGGGCCTTACCTCCGGACGCCCCGCCAGGGAGGCTTCGGCCCGAACTCCCCGAGTACCGTCTGGAGAGGTGGGGTAGATGTCCAGACGTCCGGACATGCGGAAGGGCAGATTGTCCAGACGTCCGGACATGGGCAGGGGCAGATGTCCAGACGTCCGGTTCGGACCTCCTTCCCCATGTCCGAACGTCCATGAGGTGACAGGCGCGTCGCTTCGCCTTGCTCACGATTTCGAACGTGATGACCTTGCGGCGCCACCCGTGGGGCGCTCTGCCGCCCCCGTCACCAGGACCTTATGGCACCGCGAAAGCCCGCTTCGAATCCCACGAAACAACTCAAGAACCAGAGCCTCGAGCCCTTCCGGGAGCGCCCGGAGGACACGGTGCTCACGACGGATCAGGGCATTCCCATCCCGCACACGGATGACTCGCTGAAGGCGGGAGTCCGAGGCCCCACGCTCCTCGAGGACTTCCACTTCCGCGAGAAGCTCACGCGCTTCGATCACGAGCGCATCCCCGAGCGCGTGGTCCACGCCCGAGGCTCGGCGGCCCACGGTTACTTCCAGGTCTACCAGTCCCTGGAAAAGTACACCCAGGCGAAGTTCCTCACGGATCCCTCCCTGCGCACGCCGGTGTTCGTGCGCTTCTCCACGGTGGCTGGCTCCCGAGGCTCGGCGGACACCGTGCGCGACGTGCGCGGCTTCGCCACCAAGTTCTACACACCGGAGGGCAACTTCGATCTGGTGGGCAACAACATCCCCGTCTTCTTCATCCAGGACGGCATCAAGTTCCCGGACGTCGTCCACGCCGTCAAACCCGAGCCGCACCACGAGATGCCGCAGGCGGCCTCGGCGCATGACTCGTTCTGGGACTTCGTGGGGCTGGTGCCGGAGACGGCTCACATGATCATGTGGGCCATGTCGGATCGCGCCATTCCTCGCAGCTACCGGATGATGGAGGGCTTCGGCGTCCACACCTTCCGCCTGATCAACGCGCAGGGCAAGTCGCACCTGGTGAAGTTCCACTGGAAGCCCCTGCTGGGCACGCACGCGCTGGTGTGGGACGAGGCGCAGAAGATCGCTGGCAAGGATCCGGACTTCCACCGCCGGGATCTCTGGGAGGCCATCGAGTCGGGCAACTTCCCCGAGTACGAGCTGGGCCTGCAGATCCTCCCCGAGGAGGACGTGCAGAAGTACGGCTTCGATCTGCTGGATCCGACGAAGCTGCTGCCGGAGGAGCAGGTGCCGGTGCAGCGGGTGGGCAAGCTGGTGCTCGACCGCAACCCGGACAACTTCTTCGCGGAGACGGAGCAGGTGGCGTTCTGCGTGAGCAACGTGGTGCCGGGGATCGACTTCACGGATGATCCGCTGCTCCAGGCGCGGCTGTTCTCGTACCTGGACACGCAGCTCACGCGCCTGGGCGGCCCCAACTTCGCCGAGATCCCCATCAACCGGCCGGTGTGCCCAGTGCACAACCACCAGCAGGATGGGTTCCACCGCGACACGATCAACACGGGGCGGGCCAACTACCACCCCAACTCGCTGGGAGGCGGGTGCCCGGCGCTGGCCCACCCGAACCAGGGCTTCACTCACTTCCCGGAGCGGCTCAGCGGCGGCAAGATCCGCCAGCGCAGCGAGAGCTTCGGCGATCACTTCAGCCAGGCCACGCTCTTCTTCAAGAGCCTATCGAAGCCGGAGCAGGAGCACCTCATCGCGGCGCTGGAGTTCGAGCTCGGCAAGTGCGAGCGCGCCGTGGTCCGTGAGCGCGTCGTGCACCAGGTGCTGGCGAACATCGACTCGGATATGGCGATCCGCGTGGCCAACGCGCTGGGAGTGACACCGCCCAAGCCGTCCAAGCCGCCCAAGGCGGGCAAGGCTCGCAACACGATCGAGACCGCGCCCTCCCTGAGCATGGAGAACACTGCGAAGGACTCCATCAAGACGCGGAAGATCGCGGTGCTGGTGGCCAATGGGTACTCGGCGAAGGAGCTGGACGCGGTGAAGCGCGCGCTGACGGCGGCGGGCGCGATCGTCGAGGTGGTGGCGCCCACGCTCAGCCCCCTCAAGAGCGAGGAGGGCTCGGATGAGGGCCCGCTGCGGACGTTCCAGACCGCGCACTCGGTGCTGTACGACGCGCTCTACGTCCCGGGCGGGGAGAAGAGCGTGGCCACGCTCCAGCAGATCCCGGACGCGGTGGACTTCGTGCGCGAGGCCTACAAGCACTGCAAGGCCCTGGCCTTCTCGGGCGCGGGGGCGATGCTCATCGAGGCCGCGGGCCTGAACAAGATCGCGGTGGCGCAGAAGCTCGACGACGATCCGGGCATCGTCCAGAGCGCCAAGGCGGACATGAAGAAGTTCAGCCAGCGCTTCATCCAGGCGATCGCCGCGCACCGCAACTGGGCGCGCCAGGCGCCTCCGCCAGCCTGAGGCTCCCGCTCCCGCCGCTACTTCTCCCCCTCCTCTTCATCCGTGGCGGCGTCGCCGGTCTGCAGCACTCCGGCATGCACCTTCTCCAGCAACTGCAGGAGCAGCTTCCGCTCCTGCACCGTGAGGTGCTTGCGCACGTCGCTCTCCAGCCGCTCCAGCTCGGCGTGATAGACGGCCACCTCCTTGCGGCCCGCCTCCGTCACCTCCAGGCGCACGCAGCGGCGATCCTCTCCCGCGCCGCGCTTCAGCAGCCCATCCTCCACCAGCCGATCCACCAG